>NZ_LZZL01000010.1:0-88876 GCF_002006495.1 Clostridium sp. BL-8 | reverse complement strand
TAAGATTTAGAATTGAAGAAGAAAACAAATGTGAAGTTATAAAAATAGGAAAGATCATAAGTACTGATATGGAAAAGCTATGTGGCAATAAGATGTGGGTGTTTACCTGCAGTGCTGTTATTGGGGAGATTGAGAAGGTGTTTGAACTTAAATACGATGTGGAAGGATGCAGCTGGCTGCTTTATAAGATTTAGTAAATGGAATATGAAAAATGTTGTAGATAATATGGGAAATTAATATAAAATTTGTAAAAAGTGAAGTATAATTTAGATAGAATATTTAGAGATAATTATTCTATCTTTTTTATATTTGGTAGATTTATTCACTAAGTTTGAAGTGGTGATTATGTCTATAATGGGAAGTTGAAAAAATTATTGTTTATCTCATGAGTTTGGGGAATATAGAGTTTATACATTATCAAATAAAAATATTGGAGATAATAAAATGGAATTACTAACTGCTAGTATTACATGGGGCGGACTGCAGATGGCGGTATTGATGTAAGAGTTAATATTTCATTTATGATACATGAAGATAGCTATATTCGTAGATATCAAATTGGGGTTCAAGTAAAAGGCTAGATATAACTTATAAGGTAATTAGGATGAAATGTAAAAATAAAATAGAAATTATATAGATAGGAGATTTAATGTGAGTTGGAAAGTAACAATTAACTATAAGTTGATAGATATGTATAATAATGGTTTTGTTTTTTTATCAATTAAAAGAAATACAGGATTTATATTAAATGGTGCAATTTTTCATAAATATACATGGGATGAATTTAACACGAAGATATCAATAACTTCATTTATTGATGAAAGTTGCCCAAATGAAACTGCTTTTGAGCAAGGAGAGCAGAATATAAAAGAGTCTATAAATATTTTTAATTATTTAGTTGATAATAATTTAATATTTGAATATACAAGTCATAATATTGAAAAATGTACAGATACTGATTCGTTTATTAATAGTATATATATTGCAGAATCCAAAAATACAAAGAAGATTAAAGCGTATAACGACATTTTAAGTAATTTATCTAGTGAAGATAAATGTATATACCAAACTTGTATAAATTATGTAAATAGAGGATTACAGTTATACAACATTAATATGTATGAAGAAGCATTTTTGTGCTATTATAAAGGACTAGAATTATTAGCAAATACATATATAAAGACAAATCAAGTTATAATTAATAAAAAAATCGAGGATGAATGTATAGATGCATTGATGAAGATTACTATGTCAATTTATAATGAGCCGTTCGAAAGTACAAAACATCAACAACTTGTTAATCAAGTTAAAAAAATTTTTCAAAATGGACTTGATACTAAACGAAAGCTTAAGATATTTCTACCTAATTATATAGAACTTAAAGATATTAATATGAATAATGTTATAGAAGAAATGGTAACCACACGAAATAAGATGGTTGCGCATGGAACTATTTTAACTAATCAAGAAAAGTTAATAGATGTAAATAAAAAGGCTCTTTCAATACTTTATAATATGATTCATTTATATTTTTTTAAGGAGCTTATTAATAAGTACAAAGTTAAACTTAATATAATAAAAAATAATCAGGTGTTGAGTATAGAAGCAAACAGAAAACTTCAAAGATTTTAGTTGTTTCATGTAATTATGAAAAAGGGCCATATTATTATAGGAATAAACCTCATTATCATCAAATAGATTTTTCGAAGTTTAAAATTTCATACATAATAAAAGATATTAATTAAATTCACTAAGGATATCTTAATTGAATTATGGGGAATTTGGAGCAAATAGCAATAATTAAATTTAGTAATAGAGGGAAATATATGATAGGAGATGTGTTTTATGCAAAATAGAGAGAACATTATTATCGATTTAGATGATGATAGCACAGATTATTTTGAATTGTGGGGAGTAGATACTACTGAAAGGTATCACTTTTATTATGATGAAAGTAATAACTGTAGAAAGTTTTGGCTTAAACAAAATAATGGAGATGCTCAGTTCAATGTAGATGTAAATGAAGATTTTATTCTTGCTGGTGTTGCATTTGAAGGTGACTCATTGGCAATTACTACTGAAGATTTAAGAAAAAAATTAAGGTTACAGGCAAATGTAAAGGAAATCAAGTTTAAAAATCATTTTTCAGACTATAATTTTCTTTCTTGTATGACTAAAAAAAGGGTTAAGGTGTTATTGGAGTGGATTATTGAAAATAAGTTATATGTTCATTATTTTCATGTGAATAATTTATATTATGCATTAGTGGAAATTATAGATTCAATAACTACCCCAAACGAAATTGAAGAATATGGTTTTGATTATTTTTCAGTAAAAAATACATTTTATAAAATGTTTAAGAAGAAAAAAATGGAACTAGAAAGAATAATGTATAAGTATTGTTTTCCTAATATAAAAAATAGCGACATTGGTTATTTTTGTAAAGAGTTATTACAATTAATAGGAAATAAATTCAAATTAAATATAGAGGAAAAGTTTATATATGGAATGCTTGAAAGAGCAAAGAATGGTAAGGAACTAATATTTATTCAAAATAATGAGGATTATGTAATGCAGAAAAATTATTTAGAGTTTTATATTGATCCTATAACTACATTTATAAATTCAGAACATATATTTGATGAAGAATTGGAGATTGAAAAGTTATTAGAAAAATATACTTTCGTAAAAAACGGAAAAAAGGTTCTGAATTACAAATTCGTTAATTCAGAAAAAGAAGTACTAATTCAAATATCAGATGTCATTGCTGGAATTTTTGGTAAATTACTTAGTTATATTAACTCTTGTGATATGAATATGCTACGCAATGATGTTGACAAGCTTAATACATTTCAGATAGAGAATATTCTTTTGCTTAATAGGCTTAGGAATGAAGCAGATTACAAAAATAAGGGATTTATTCATTCAATAACATCACAGTATGAGATTGAAAAGTTGAATGATTTTTTAAAACTTGTACGTATGAAGATGTGTTAAATTAAATATCAAAAGGAAAAACTGATAATAAGAAGTTAATTAGTGAATATTTGAGAACTACAGTCATTTATAGAAGAATGTAATCTATTGATTATTTTTGGTAAAAATATAAGTTGAAAATAGAAAAAAATCAAGTAAGAAATCTGTTAAAAGGAAGATCAGATTGATTTAAAATATGGAGGAGCAAAATGCAATATAAAGATAGAGATATAGAAAACATATCATCGATATTGTGTGGTGAGAAAAGAATAGATATTCCAGACGATTTATATTTAAACGAAAAAAATTTGTATGAAATTTGTTTAGACATGGGAGTAGAAGCGGATTTTATGTGCGAAAAAGAAATTAGCGTATATAAACAAACAAAAATGTTATTAATGAAATGTGCACTATATGGAAAGTTTGAGGAATTTATAAATTATTATATGGAAATTTATTTAAATAAATATATACATACTATTACTAGATCAGGATATAGCTTCTTACAAATAAAAGATAACATTATAAGATATATAAATTCATTATGGAGTATACCAGAAAAGCATTTTGCTTATGTGGATGGAGAATGGAAAATTGATAATGTGAAATTTAAAGAATATGATATGCTAGGGGAAGGTGGATTTAGTACGGTATACAGATGTAATCCACTAATTAAGCCATTAAGAGTATACAAGGTTCTTAATGAAAGAGAGAAATCATGTGAAAGTTCTGTTTATAGATTTAGGCGAGAATATGGTATTATGCAGAAACATAATGAAAGTGGATATACGATAAAAGTATATGATTTTAATGAGTGTGAATTAGTGTATTCGATGGAGTATGCAGGTATGTCATTAGAGGAATATATTGAGTCAGGAAAAATTAAGGAAGGAGAGAAGGACGAGATAATAAAAAGATGTGTTGAATGTATGATGTATTTACATGATAAAGGTGTACTACATAGAGACTTTCATCCTGGAAACATTTTGCTAAATAAGGATAAGTATTGGGTAGCTACTGATTTTGGATTGGCTAAAGACATATCAGATAAATATTCAAGACAAACAACCACAACACATGCGGTAGGTCGTTTTTGGTTTACTGATCCAGTACAGCTTGAGGCTTTAAAAGAGGGAACAGTTAGTACGGATATGTATTCTCTTGCCAGAACAATAGATTACATTATGAATGAAAATAAAAGTGGAAAAGTACATAAGTACTCTTCTATAATTTATAAAGCGATTAGTCCAGAGATTGAATTGAGATATGGAAATATACATGACATGTATGAGGACATAATTAATATTATGAATAGAACAACATATGAATCATCTGAGGAAACTGCTAACAGGTTAGTTGAAGATTATAAAAGAACCAATAAGTATAATATAACTTCTCTTATTGATATTTTTACAAAAGAAGATAAAGGAGAGATTTTATGGCTCTTAATATTGGAACATGAAAATGTATTTATAAAACCATATTTAGAAATAGCTAGTATTAATCCTATGGTTGGGTTAAATATCATAAAGGAAGCTAATGATTATATGCAGAATGGCTATAAAAATTGGAATGATTATGATAAATTTGCAAACTGGGCATACTCTGTTTTGAAAAATAGAAAACATATTCATGACGAAATAAATGTTCAACTTGCAGATATTATAGAATATGTATCAAATAGTGTTGGAAGGTTTGCAATTAAGACTTTATCTAACATAATAAAGAAGGATACAAGTGTCGATAGCCATATTAGAGCAATGTTAACATATCAAGATGGCTATTAAGGAAATGATGATAATAGATATATCTAAAAACGAGGAATTGGAATATGAGGTTTTTACGCGTTTTAATCAAGCTACTAATCCTCTATCCAAACAAGAATTAAATGAAGTAATATATCGTTCAGCTTTTTCTCTATGGATAAAAGAAAATTTAATGAAGCCGTTATTTGAAACAGCAATATTTGATCAGATGTTTAAGTGTACTGAGCAGAGAAAGAAAGATAAGACAATTAATTGTTATGTATATTCTTGTTTAGGTTACGCTTATTCAGGGTTAATTGAAGGAAAAAATGATACACCATTTTATGTTGAACGATTTATGAGTCAGATGAAAAAGTTGGATGGAGAAAATTTGGAAAATAAAAAAATAGAGACTAAAAATTTCATACTTGGATTATTAGATTTTTATAAAAAATATCCTTTATTAAAGAGATAGAAAGCGTATTTTCCAAAGAATTTATAACAAAACAAAAACCTAAAGGCAATCATGGATTTTTAATAAGTTTTCTAATACCATTAACACTAACTTATGAATATTTATTATATAAAGGTCTATTTAAAAGAAATTTAAGCAATGATAATTATCATGAAATATATATGCTCATGGTCAATGGTATGAAAGCAGTTAAGTTTGATGATTTTGGAGGAGTATCATCTACAAGTTATACAGTACAAAAGAAATGTATAGATAGTATTAAACAACATTTAAGTTATTTTAAAATCTAGTATTAATTATAAAGTTAAATGAAAGTTGTGATTTTTATGTGTAAAAGATTTTATATAAAAAAAGAATATGGATATGTGTTAAAAGAATCTATTAGTGTTTTCTTAAAATATAGAAATACTATTATATATAATAAAAAAAATGAAAAAGTTAATGTTTCAAATAGTAATGGTATTTTTTCAGCACAAGTTCTCGAGTCAATTTCTAGCATTTACATGGAGAAATATAATTCTGGACAAGATGCATTGAGTAAATGTAGACCAGAATTTCTAGTTGTTCAAAATATAATTTCTTTTTTTGGAGGGATTCCAATTACTGTGTATGATGAAATTGGCCCATCATCATGGAGTATTATTGATGATTATAATTATGATTTAATTAATAAATCAAATGATATAAAACTTATAATTGATGATAAAGATTATACAAATCAATTATTAAAATTGATGGAGAAATTAGAGGATAAATCTAATGGGAATGATAAATTAATTATTTCGTTATTAGATAGATGGAGAAAAGCTAATTATTTAATGCTGGAAAGTTGCGATGCCAATTTATATCATGATGAATCAATATTGAGTTATTTTCATATTATTGAACTATTTGCAGAAACATTCAGTGAGGAATTAAAAAAAACACTGGATGATAGTATGGAAAAGCTATTATATTCCTATTACAATGACAATCTTTTTTATAATGAAAAACAGATACGTAGTAAAATTAATTCTTTAAAAGATATTACAGGAGAAATATTGATTAGAAAAGAATTGTCTTTAGCACAAAAAATAAAATATTTCTTAAAGAAGTATGGCTTATTAGATATAAATGTATCTAATTTTATTGATTTATCTATAAAAGTAAGAAATTCTATTGCACATGGACGATTAACATATAAAGAAGAGGTTATTTATCCATTACCGCCATTCTTCTATTTAGCTAATAATTCTTATAATATATTAGAAGTATTGAATTTTTTAACTGCACGTATGATATCAGCTTATATAGGAATAGATTGTTGGAAAGAAGAATGGGAGGAAGAAAAAGGCTACTTAATGCCACCAGCTGATACATTAAGTGGATTTTTAAAAGATAAAAATGAATTTAATAGTATAAATGAAAAAAGTTTGTGTGAAGGAAATGAATACAATATTACTTGGAATACTATATTTAAACATTATATAGAAAACCCCAAAAAATTTAATATAAATAGAATAATGGATTCATTAAAAGAATATTTTATTAATGCTATAGTAACAGAAGAAAATTCCAAAGATATATTAAATATTTCAGTAGTATTATCTGATTGTAATGACATTGAGGGAAAAGAAAAAGCAATTAATAATGTAAAATATATAAATGATGAATTAGTAAGTCGCTCTGAATTAAAAGATTTAAATAATTATTTAGAGTATAATAATGTATCCTCAGAATGGTTTAAAGCCTATTTATATGAGAAATATATTTAATGATAATTAATATATTTAAACTACTTTATATTAATAATGACTATACAACTTATAGGATAAAGAGAAAACTTGATTCTATTTTTAATTTAGTAGTATTATTTGACGCTTACAACAAAAATATTAATAATCTCATTATTAATATAGGTAAAGCTTGTGATAAATTTAAATGTAATAGATATCCTAATGTATGAAGTTCAAAAATTACTAATATATTTGAATAGATTAATAAAAAGGACATCATAAAATTATTAATAGTTTTTAGTATTTCAAGTAAAATTATTCATATACCTATTAGGCTAATAATGTAAAGTTAATTAAAGTGATAGCCCCAAAAACATAAAGCCTGCAGTAGGAGAGAATATTATCCGAAATGATGTAAAAAAGCAGAGAGAATATGGTTTTGTAGGGGGAGACAAAGATTGGACGTGAAACAAACAATTTTTGTTGCTAGAGCGAGAAAATATGAAATAAGTAGAGAAAAGCTATTAGATGCAGGTATAAGAGATATTAAATTAGAATTAGCAAAAGAAATATATACTATGTTACAAGGATGGGACATGTACATAGAGGTGAGCAGTAAGTATAAGAAAAGTGGATCTGTTTACATATTGTATTTAAATTATATATTTACATTTAATATATTTGACAATATATAATGAACAAAATATCTGGATAAATCTATTTAGTATTTAAGTAATAAACAGATAGGGATGAATAGTATGGAGGGACGAGATTTAAGGATTAAACTTATGTTAGAGAAAGTTTATCCTAATAATGAAGTTGTAGGACTCACTAAAAAAGGTAATAAACTATATTATGAGATATCAAATGAAGCCAAAAAGAAAAATTTAAATGTGATAGACTATATTGAAAGTTTAGGTTTTGTTTATGTAAGGGGATGGAAAGAAGAACTAACAGAAAGTGAAATAGTAAATCTATTGAATGGATTGTTTCCACAAAAAATTATTGAAAGTATAACTGAAATTATGAAAAAAAATAGTGCGTTATATAGTTCTATTAAAAATGTTTCCAAAGAAAATGGCATTAAAGTTAAAGATTATATTGAGAGATTAGGTTTTACTTATGATAGTAGTCGAAAGAAGAAGTTGGATGAAAATGAAGCAGTTAAGTTATTAAATCAACTATTTTCGGATAAAAGTATAAAAAATATATCTGATATTTCTAAGAATAACTCGACCTTGTATAACAGTATTAGCAGAATTTCTAAAGAGAAAAATATGGATATAAGTGATTACTTGGAAAGTTTGGGATTCGAACATCTAAATAAAAATATTAATTCTAATTATGACATGAAGGCTATTAATATATTATGCAGAGATTATGATGTGAATATGTCTGAAATGGCAAGAATAGTAGGAACGTCAAAGCAAAATTTAGATAGTAAACTTAAATCAAAAAAGATAAAAAGAGGTTCATATGAAAAATATGAGTTTACTGATGAAGAACTAAACTTAATAGTTAATGTAATAAGAGAAAGAAGACATTATTATGAAGATAACTCTAATGAAATTGTAATAAAAATATATCATGGAAAATATGATATTGGAATTAATGCCATTTTATACAAAGAACATCTGAAAATAAAAATTTGTTTCGATCTATCTGATAGTGTACTTAAGGAATTGGACAAGTTTGGATTTAATAAATATCAAGAACAGGATATGGAAATGCTTAATACAATATATTCTGAATATAATTCATTTAAGATATATGATGAGGATAATGAAGAGGGATTAACAACTATTGATATAGATAATTCTAAATTAAAAAGCAGACTTCGATCCAGAGCAAAATACTTGAATATGAATTTAAATGACTATGCTAAATCTTTAGGATTTATAATTTTAAATAGAAGCAAATATACTGATGAATATATTAAAAAGCTCTTAGAAAAATATAAATTGGATAATAATATAGTTAAAATTCCGTCAGGAACCAGTGATTATATTAGCATATTCAGAATGGCAAAAATAAGAGGATATAAAGGATTAGAAGAATTTATTACAGCTTATGGATTTAAATATGAAAGAATTAGAGAAGTAAATAGTATAGATGAAAAATATAAGGAAATTATTCAAAATAGGTATGTAGTTGAGAATAAAAAAATATACATAAATTCATTCGACCCATTTTATAATAGAATTCGCTCATTCTGTTACAAGCATGAAATATCATTAAATGATTTTCTTTCAAATTTAGGATTTGAAAGAATTGACAACACAAATGAATTACCAGAAAGTTATATTCAATATGATTGGAAAGCAGAAGAAGCTGAGAGACTAAAAGATGTTTTTAGTGATGAAAATATAATATTATTTTTAGATGAAATAGCAAATGAAAATAATGAAATTTACATAGATACAACATCTCAAGCTTATTCAAACTTATGGAAAATTGCCAATATAAGAGATATGTCAATAAATGATTTAATTGATATGTTAGGCTATAAAAGAATATATGCATGGGATAACCACAAAATACAGCGACCATGTATAGCCGATGTAGAAATTGAATATGACAAAAATAGTATTGATGGAATTCTTGATGAATTACAAAAAATTCAAGGTAGTTTAGAAAAAATTGAAAATGGAAATGAAAAAGTTAAGAGAAATCAAACTTTAGTGAAAAAAATAAAAAAATTATATCATAATAAATGTCAGCTATGTTGTCCTGATGATAGTGGGTTTAGTGTACCTCCTATAGAAACAGAAAATGGAGAATTGTATGTTGAAGTACACCATATAAAACAAGTTAGTGAAGCTTTTAAAAGTGATGATGAATCTGATAAATTAATTGATAATTATAAAAATGTTATAGTTGTTTGCAGTTATCATCATAAATATTTACATTACCACCTTGGAGGATTTAAAGAGATAATTCAAAAAGAAGATGGACAACTCTATTTTAAATCAAAATTAGGTGAAACACTAAAGATATTTACCAATTATCATCTGACTAGTACTAATACTGATAATTAGATCTCTTGAGTAGATAACGAATTGATTACAATTTTACTTCTAATTATTCATAGAAAATTATACGAAGTTATGCAAAAAAAGCTCAAGCCCTAGATTTTGGCCTGAGTTTAAAAGTTACAGAAGTCTGCCTAACTTTGGATAATTACAATAGCACGAAACCGCGGAAATACAAGCAGTCATTATGGGGATTGAATAATCTCATACCTACTAATTTTAGAAGATAATTTAAAAATTAAATTTTAAAATATAGTGGTAAAGATACAAAAAAGTATTGAATATTGTAAAACAGGCATAATTTCCCCCTCCCCATTATAGGCATATTACAAATATTATGAAGTTTTGATGGTTGTAGGTGGAGAATTACAAAATGTAATAGACCTACTGAGTTTATTTGAACCGCAGTGAGGGCATTTTGATAAATCTCTACCTGTAATTTCTTTAATTAGCTCAAGAGTCGGAATTTTATTTCTAAGTAAAATAGGTGTATTAGTAAGTTGTTTACAAATATTCAGCTTTGTAGTTTTATTTCGATTACCTAGCAAGCCATAGTGCCTAATTTTCATGAATCCACTTGGAAATATATGAATAAGAAATCTTCTAATAAATTCATCAGCAGAAACATTCATTATCTTATACTTATTCTTGTCTTTGTAATCACGCCATTTAAATGTGACATTGCCATTGTCAATGCTTAGAATACGCGTATTTGATATAGCAACTCTATGTGTATATCTACCTAAATATTCGACGACGCAGGCAGCATCTTTAAAAGGTGGTTTACAGTAAACAATCCATTCTTTAGAATAGGTAGCTGAAAGAAGTTTTTCGAATTCAATTTCATCTGAAAGGTAATTTTGATTTCCATGGAATTCAAGCTTATTTTTATAATATAATTGTTTAAGATAATACAGAAACTTACCCCTAAATTTTCGAGAAAGTACTTTAACTGGTATAAAAAACTTTTTTCTGCTGTTTATCCATTTTCCAGTTGAAGATAGTCCTCCACCTGGTACAGTACAATGAATATGTGGATGATGCATAAGATTTTGTCCCCAAGTATGTAGAATTGATGTAAAACCAAGTTTTGCACCAAGGTATTTTTTATCTGAGGATAATTCAGATAGAGTTTCAGAAGTAGCCTTGAATAAAAGAGTATAGAGTTGCCTCTGATTTTGATATACTATAGAATTTAGAGTATCTGGAATAGTGAATACGACATGGAAATATCCTACGTTAAGCAAATTAGATTTTTGATTATAAATCCATCTTTCTTTAGCAAGAGTTTGGCATTTTTGGCAGTGCCTGTTACGGCAGGAGTTATAAGAAATCTGAGTATTTCCACAGTTAGCACAAACATCTACATGACCACCTAAATGTGAAGTTCTGCATTTTAGTATTGCAGACATAGCTTTGTGTTGAACAAGAGTAAGTTTATGCTTATTCAAATAATCTTCACCATATTCTATAAATATATCTTGAACCTCAACCATTAGTTTTCTCCGTTTCTGTCAAGAAATCTAAAGGACTTTGTACATTTAAGGATTGAATTTTAAGTAAATGCAAATAAAAACATGTAGAGCTGATATCTGAATGTCCGAGTAATTGTTTAATATGAAATATACTTATGCCAGATTCAAGTAGATGTGTAGCGAAACTATGCCTTAAGCTATGCACAGTAACTTTTTTAGATATATTAGCTTTTTCTATGTATTTGTGAAATATATTTTGTACAGCCTTAGAAGTAAGGTGTGTTCCAGTGTTTACTCTGCTGTAAAAAAGCCATTCTTTTGGACGATAGGCTTTCCAATAAACTCTTAGAATTTCAAGATTAGCCTGCGAAAGCAATGCATAGCGATCTTTAGAGCCTTTGGCATTACGGATAAATAACTGCATTTTTTTACTATCAATGTCAGTAACTCTTAGACCAGCAACTTCACTAAGTCTTAGTCCGGCACCATAGAGAGTCATTAATATACATTTATCTCTAAGATTATCACATGCATCAAAAAGGCTTTGGATTTCACTTTTAGTAAGTATTTCTGGAAATTTACGTTGCCTGCGGTGGCGAGGTATTTGTTTGTAATTCAAAGTAGTATTTAAAGTTACACCATATAAGAATCTAAGACCGCTATTGTACGAGTTTACACTTCCGGAAGTAAGACCTTTTTCTATTGAAAGATAGTGGAGGAATTTTCTAATATCTTTTTCGTTAAGTTCAGTAGCGGGTTTGTTAAAGTGATCTTGAAAAATTTTAACTTTAGTATAGTATTCAGCTTGGGTATGTTTGCTTAGGCCTCTAAGCTCTACATCAAATTTCAACTTTTCTAAGACTTGTTCTTTTGTCATAATTAAAACATCTCCTTTAAATTTAGAATTATCTATATATTAAAGGATTTATAGAAAAAATAAACTGCTATAATTAAAATATGACAACTAAATGAGTGAAAGCATATATTAGCACCGCGCTAGCGGTTTAGTGCTATTCATATAATAAGCACTAATCATCTATAAAAAATAGAGGTTTAGTGCTTATTTTTATCTAAAATCTCATGGTAACAATCATATAAAAAAGCCATAATACAAGGTATCTAAACCAAGTAATACGGTAATTCACCAAAATTAATGGTACCGTTGGCAGTAAGCGTTAATTAAATAATTCACTATAAATAATATTTTTAAGTTCAGATATAATAAAAAATATTTTGCTGAAAAATTTAATTATAAATCAAAATGAAGAATTATATAGAATACTACTAAATTCTGTGAAGATAGTGTTTTCAATATCTATCCAAAACTAGTGTGGGAAAATAGAAAAAACACCAACAATTTAGTTACCTAAATGCTGATGTTTACTAAAATGGTGACCCATACGGGAATCGAACCCATGATTTCACCGTGAGAGGGTGGCGTCTTAACCGCTTGACCAATGGGCCATACAACATGTATTATTGTACTATCCTTTACCCAATATGTCAACAACTTTTATGAATAAAATTTTTCTCTTTACAATAATATATATTTTTAAAGGGGGCCAGTACGCTTAAAAGCCATTAAATATGTCATTATTAGCTGGTAAACCATGCTTTGTTTAGAAGTTTTATACCTTCAATAATATCATTTTCAAACATTCCACCAAAGCCAAGAAGAACCATATTATTAGAATAGTTCTCTTTTTTTATCCAGAAAAAAGAAACAGGATATACTTTAACACCATGATCTTTAGCTTTATTAATTAACTCTTCTTCAGTTAATCCATTATTCACTTGTAATAATATATGTAAACCGGCATTTTTAGCATAAATAGAAACATTATCTCCCATTAAGTCTTGAATTGTTTGAATTAGAATATCATGTTTCTTTTTATTTATAAGATATATTTTATGTAAATGTCTCTCAAAGTGACCTAGATGCATAAATTGCTGCATTATTTTTTGATGAATCAATGGCACTGGAGTTTGATACATTTTAAAATGACGATAATATCTTTCTAACCATTGCTTAGGCAGAACCATATAATTCATGCGTAAGCTAGGAGAGAAGCATTTTGAAAAAGTACCTATATATATAACAGAGTCATTTGAATCAATACTTTGCATTGAAGGTATAGGTTTGGAATTATATCTGAGCTCACTATCATAATCATCTTCAATAATAATCCCATTTTTTCGCTTTGCCCAATCTAGCAGTTTTAATCTTTTAGCAATTGGTATTACTACTCCTGTAGGAAACTGATGAGATGGTGTTGTATAGACTATCCTTGCTTTCGTAGTCTCTAATTCATTAACATTAATCCCGTCATCCTCTAAACTAATAGGAATAGCTTTGTAACCATTATTAATAAAAATGTCTTTTGCACCACTATAGCCAGGGTCTTCTACAGCTATCTCATCAAAAGATCCTCTGAAAAGCTGGGATAATAGACTAAGGCAATATTCTGAACCTGATGAAATAATTATTTGTGATGGAGTACAGGAGACACCTCTTGAGGCTTTTAAATAATTCATTATTTCTTTTTGTAGGTCAATTTCTCCTGTGCTTGAACTATATGATGTCATATCTTCAGAATTTACTGTTGATAAGCATTTATTTGAAACTCTCTTCCATATACGCAAAGGAAAATCCTCAGAACTTAATTTCCCATATTCAAAATTATATTTATAGTCGTATCCGTCACTATAGTAAGGATTATAATCGCTAAGGTTAATGTTATTGTCAATTATATTGGACTTAGAAAAATTAGATGTTTTAGTATCGATTTTTTCTTGCCTTAATATTATAGGCTTATCTAATTTTTGAGCAATAAATCCGCTTCCAGCTTTACTTTTTATATATCCCTCTGAGGAAAGCTGCATATAAGCATTTTCTACAGTATTTCTACTAACATTTAATGAAGTTGATAACTTTCTTGTTGAAGGGAGTTTTTGTCCTTCTGAAATTTCACCAGAAATTATTTGTTCTTTTAACTGCTTGTAAATTTGTAAATATAATGGGGCTTCTGAATTTATATCTAATACAATCATTTGTAAAAAACCTCCTCATAAACTGTATCCTATAAAATAATATAAACTGGCACTTTTTATAAAGACAGTTTGATTGTATAATTACCTTAGTAGAAAGTCAATACTATTAGAAATGGACTTTTTATAATGATAAACAAATAAATTTGTAGAATTATACGAGGAGGAATATAAATGATAAACGAAAAATTACTTGAAGTTATTTCACATGAAGGGGTAGTAGCAATTGTATCTTGGAACAAGGAAGAGGCTCATGTAGTTAATACTTGGAATTCATATCTTAATGCAACTGAAGATGGTAGATTATTAATACCAGCAGCAGGAATGAGAAGAACACAAAAAAATGTAGAAGGAAATAACAAAGTTAAAGTTACCTTAGGTAGTAAAGAAGTGATGGGTTACAAATATATGGGGACAGGATTCTTGATTGAAGGAACAGCAAAATTTGTTGAGTCTGGATCAGACTTTGAAATGATGAAAGATAAATTCCCATTTTTAAGCAGAGTTTTAGAAATAACAGTCGTATCTGCAAAACAAACAATTTAATTATTTAGAATTAAAGCGAAATTTTCCTTAAGACTACAAAATGACTATATTTTGTAGTCTGATGAAAATATTGCATGGGTATTTAATGGACAAATCATAATTTTCTAAATATTTAAAAAACACACTTGTTTTTCAGCGAAAATCTGTTAAACTATTATATAGTTAGTAATTTAAAAGAGGTGTATATTGACATTAATATACTCATCGCTCCTCTTGTATGACCAAAAAGTCATATAAAATTACGACTCCTTTTTAATATTTTGTGGGATATCCATTGAAATTTAACTGGAAACAGCTGGTTTTAATGGATATTATTTTTTTTACTTAATAAATAATATATAACTATAAATATTGCTTTAAATTGGAAGGTTGGTTATAATTATGCTATACAATATGACGTAAAGCCTATAAATAGTATATGCTATTTGGTGATATGAATGCGTTATATTAAAATAAGGTTGCGGAGATGATTTAATGAAATCTATTTTGATAATGGGCGGAACCACATTTGTAAGCAGATGCCTAGCGAAATATCTTATTGATCAGGGGGATGATGTAGATATACTAACCAGAGGATTAAAAACAATAGATTATGGTGGATATAAAAATCATTTAATTTGTGATAGAAAGTCTAAAAATGAATTGCAAAAAGTATTAAATGGGAGACAATATGAATTTATTTTTGATATATCTGCATATAAAAAAGAGGATGTAGAGATTTTATTAGCTTCAATTGATAGAAGCAGTTTGAAAAAATATATTTTTTGTTCTTCAGGAGCAGTATATACAGAAACCAATGATTTGGTTAATGAATCTTTTGAAAGAGGAAATAATCCTAATTGGGGAAATTATGGTACTGATAAGAAAGAGGCAGAGGATTTTATAGTAAATAGTAAAATTCCATATATTATATTTAGACCAACTTATATATATGGGGAAAATAATAATTTATATAGAGAAGCATACTTTTTTGATAGAATTAAAGAAAGTAAGGTTATCCCAATGCCTTATGGAAATAATACTGTAACTCAATTTATACATATTGAAGATTTGGTTAAGGTTTTTGAGAGTGTGATGTTTAATGAAAAAATCTGCAGGATTTATAATGTTACGAATTCAGATATTGTTTCTTTTGAAGAATTAATATTAATGTGTGGTAAAGTTTTAAAGATAGATCCAATAATAAAGAAAATAGATACGCAGAAAATTAAAGTAAATACTAGAACATACTTTCCTTTTAGAGATGTAACTTATTTGTTAAACACAGAAAGATTGATTAACGATGATTTATACAATCCAACTATCTCATTGGAAGAGGGATTAAGAAAAACTTATAAGTGGTACACAAGTAATAAGCACAATTTAGCAGATGCTAAAATGGATAAGATAAATGAAATGGTTCAATGTTAGAAAGTTATATAAATTATAAATATTAGGCAAATGAAATAAAATAATCATTCTAATATGTTGGCAAATTGAATTGTTATTTTTTGATTTTGAATCAATAAAAAAGAGAGCATACAAAGTGTTTTGCTCTCTTTTTGTCTTAATGAAGATTAATCTTCAAGCCAGTCTAAAACAGCAGGATTTGCACATGCTGAAGTCTTAGCATCTACTTTTGTTACAAAAATAATATCTCCTTTATTGGCTACTGAGCTAACTTCTGTAAATATTTCTTCAGCAGAAGAATCAGTTTTTACAAAAAAGCCTTCTGGCAGGAATTGAGCCCAGGAACCTAAGGATTTTATTTTACCTACTATATTAACATCTCCATGAACAGGTTCATGAGAATGCTCTTCGTTGCAGCCACAGTTTTCATCGTGATCATGGCTATGTCCGTGAGTATCGCTTATAAAATATGTAATCATATATACAGACATAATTTTTCTCCTTCTTTAAGTTATATTATATTTAGCTTTTCATTTTAAATTATACAGCAATAATGGTGAATGTAAATTGTATTTTGAATTTTAGCTATAAACCATGAAAATTGTATAACTAATAGAATAGTGTAAATGCCATGAAGAAAATTATACATAAATTTATTTATGAAAATAAATTTTAATTTAATGCATAAATTCTAGAAACAAAACTTTACATAAAGCATATAATATATTAAAACAAAGAATAAATGGTAAAAAGTTCATATGAACTAATAATTAAGAAAAATAAAAAAATTATTGATTAAATTTAAGTAAACAAACTAGATTAATTTGTACATGTGAAAGTTTAAGCAGCTAAAAAGTAATTGCGTGAAAAAAGCCATATTGATTTATAAATATCGCTTTTAAAATAATTTTGTTAGGGCTCTACTTGAACTTTCACTTTTTATTATATTTTTTAAAGGGGGAGAATAAATGGATTTTACCAAATATATCACGCAGCATGCTCTAGTTTTGATTCCTGCGCTATACATAATAGGAATGATAATAAAAAATACTGAAAAGATAAAAGATAAATATATTCCTGTTATATTGTTAATACTCGGAATTGCAGGGACAATTGGAATTATGGGTTTTAGTGTAGATTCCATAGTTCAGGGAGTACTGGTAACAGGAGCAGCAGTTTATACAAATCAATTAATCAAACAAACTGGTAAAATTGAATGAAAAAGCTAGTATAGCTAGAAGGCAAATTGAAATTTATTCTAGCTAATTGTAGAGTATATTAATATAATTTTCAGCTGAGTAATGGGTTTATTGCAAATAAAATTAGTGATAAACCTTTTTTATGTTGAATAAAGTACTATACTCTTATATAATTTATAGCATGATATAAATAGTTTTAGGTTTGTATAAGTTATACTTGTATGATTAAAAGGGAAAGTGGTGAAAATCTACTACAGCCCCCGCTACTGTAATGGAAGACCAATCTTAGAGTATCCACTGAGAAGCTATAGTATTCTTGGGAAGGAAAAGATTTTAGCACATTTTATTTATAACAACAGATCAATATAGTGTTATATTTTCAGGTATTCATAATCTTGATAGCTGTCTGATAGACTAATTATGAAGTGATTGTAATTCCTTGTCTTATAAAAATATGCAATAGCATTTTGAAGTTGTTATTTTCTTACATGTGCTTTGGGATGAGGCCAAAGTCAGGAGACCTGCCTAAAAGTAATTTTAGTCTGCCTTTCGGAGGGAGAGGAAATGACAAATGTTAGAATGCTGCTTTAAAAATTGCAAATTCTTATAGTTTGTTATGTGAATCTCTTTATCAAAACGGTAATGAGGTTTTTTTATTTTGGAAATTTTGTAATAAATTATGAAATTACGTAATTGGTTATAAAAATAGTTATGGAGGAATGCAGCAATGAAAAAAGCTATTTTAGTGGTTAGTTTCGGAACTAGTCATTTGGATGCACTTAAAAAGTCTATTGAAAAAATAGAAGATAAAATTAGAAATGAGTTTAAGGAATATGAAGTCTTTAGAGCATTTACGGCTCATTTTATAATAAAAAAGTTAAAGGAAAGAGATAATTTAGATATATTAACGCCAGAAGAAGCTTTATACGAACTTAAAAGTAAGGGATTTGAAGAAGTTATAGTTCAACCATTACATATAATTCCAGGCGAAGAATTTGATTATATAAAAGGTATTGTTGAAAAGGTAAAAGATAATTTTCAAACTATTAGGCTTGGACGACCTATATTTTTCTATCAAGGAATGAACGGACTTCCAGAGGATTATTCTTTGTTTATTGAGAGCATCAAAGAGGTATTAGCGGGCGAAGAAAGTGTAATATTATTTGGACATGGTACGGAGCATCCTTCTAATGCAGTTTATGGAATGCTTCAAACTGTTTTAATTGATGAAGATTATGAAAATGTATTTGTAGCAACTGTAGAAGGTTATCCAACAGTAAAGAATGTATTAAAAAAGTTAAAAAGTAAGGGGATAACAAAAACTAAGCTAGTTCCGCTTTTACTTGTTGCAGGGGATCATGCTAAAAATGATATGGCATCAGATGAAGATGATTCATTAAAGAGCATACTTCAAAAGGAAGGAATTGAGGTTAAACTTCATATGCATGGCCTTGGTGAAATAGATAAATTCGATGGATTATATATAAATAGGATTTATGATTCAATTGAAGGCAGATATTTAAATGCAGGAAGAACAAAAAAATTATAAATGAAAAGGGGTGTTAATTACAATGGATAATGTAAATATAAAAGAAATGGAAAGTGAAGAGGTATTTAGTATATCAATAGTAGTAGATAAACCTATTTTAGTAGGTCAAGATGATGTTGTCGGAAGACGTCAGCTTATACCAATATTATCTGGTGAAGTAAAAGGTGAAGGATTTAATGGAGAAGTTCTACCTGGAGGTATCGATAGCCAAATTATTAGACCAGATGGAAAGTGTGAACTTTCAGCGAGATATGCAATTAAATTAGAAGATGGTGCAGCAATTTATATTGAAAACAATGGAATGCGTACAGTTCCACCTGAATACGTTGAAGCTGTTAAGACAGGAAAATTTGTTGATCCTAGTGTATATTATTTTCGTACAATACCAACTTTTGAAACATACGATGAAAAATATAAATGGATGATGGATAATATCTTTGTATGCTATGCTGCTAGATTACCAGAAAATGTTTTGTTGAAATTTTATAAAGTTTTGTAATTTTAATATAAGCTTATAAATAAAAAAGCTTAGAAAGGAAAACATTATGAAATCAATAATAATATCATCAAATTGTAGTGGAGGAGGAAAAACAACTTTTACTCTTGGTCTTATGAAGGTGCTTAAAAATAGACAGTTAGAAGTTCAAGGGTATAAGGTTGGTCCAGATTACATAGATCCAGCTTTTCATAAAGAGGTAACAGGCAAAGCTTCAAGAAATCTTGATGCTTTTCTAATGGGCGAAGATGGAATAATAAAGAGTTATTTTAAGGGAAATGGAGAGATTGGTGTAATTGAAGGTGTAATGGGATTATACGATGGAGTCGGGGCAAGTGAAAAAGCTTCAACTTATGAAGTGTCAAAAGTTTTGGGAAATATGCCAATTATCCTAGTATTATCGCCTAAAGGACAAAGTGCTAGCATATGTGCTGAAATTAATGGTTTTAAAAATTATAGAAATGCAAATATTGTAGGGATAGTATTAAATTCTGTCAGTGATAAATACTATAATTTGCTAAAGTATGCAATAGAAGAAAATTGCAATGTTAAAGTTTTTGGATATATTCCTAAAAATACGGATATAGCTCTTAGCAGCAGGCATTTAGGATTAGTTCAGAGCATGGAGATACTCAATCTTCATGAAAAATTGAATATATGTGAGGAATTAATTGAAAAGTATGTAGATGTAGATGCTATTATAAATAAAATGGGAGAGTTTAAAGGAGAAGATTTAAATAATCCAATCAGAAAACTTAACTGTAAGAGCAATTTAGAAAATAAGACAATTAAAAGGTTAAGAATTGGAGTTGCATTAGATAAAGCGTTTAACTTTTATTATAAAGATAACTTTGAGCTATTAGAAAACTTTGGAGATGTAATTTACTTCAGTCCAATCAATGATAAAACTTTGCCGTCTGACCTGGATTTCTTATATATAGGAGGAGGATATCCAGAAGTATTTAAGAAGGAGTTAGAAGAAAATTATTTTATGCGAAATAGTATAAAAGAAGCTTTAGAAAATGGATTGAGATGTTATGCAGAGTGCGGCGGCCTTATGTATTTAACAAGATCAATAGATGGAGCACAAATGGTAGGTTTTTTTGATGGAGAAAGCACTATGACAAATAAGCTTCAGAACTTTGGCTATTGTAAGGTAAGAATAGATGAAAAATGTTTTAATAGAGAATTAGATGAAAGTATGAGTCTTGAAGTAAATGCTCATGAATTTCATAAATCACAAGTGGACATAAATATGGAAAACGTATATGAAGTAGAAAAGACATTATATAACGGAGAGATTATTAAATGGAAATGTGGGTATTTTAAGAAAAATACGTTGGCAGGATATGCTCATATAAATTTCCTGGGAAATAAAGAATTATTTAAGGAGATAATCTCTGGATTAAGGTAGTAAAGCAGTAAAAAATATTTTTATTACAACTATAGAAAGTTTGCATGTAAGGAGGGCATTTTATGGATTATTTAAAAAATCCTATGGGCATTGAAGAAAAGAGTTTTGAGATTATAGGGAAGGAAATGGGACCTAATTCATTTACAGATGAAGAATTACTTATAGTTAAGAGAACTATTCATACTACGGCTGATTTTGAATATAAAGATTTGGTAGAAATAAGTGAAACTGCAATTGAAACTGCAAAAAATATTTTTAGAAAAGGTGCTAAAATCTATACTGATACCAATATGGCTTTAAACGGAATTAATAAAATGGCTTTAGCTAAAACAAATAGTGAAGTAATTTGCTATGTTAATGAAGAAGTCGTACATAAGGAAGCTAAGGAAAAGAATATAACTAGAAGTATGGCAGCAGTGGAAAAAGCATGTAGTGATGATGTTGACATTTTTGTTTTTGGTAATGCACCAACTGCGCTTTTCAGATTAAAGGAATTAATTAAAGAAGGAAAAGCAAATCCAAAGCTTATAATAGCAGTTCCTGTAGGATTTGTTGGGGCTGCAGAAAGCAAAGAAAATATGGATGAACTTAATATTCCATACATAAGAGTTAAAGGAAGAAAAGGCGGAAGTACTGTTGCAGCAGCGATAATTAATGCTTTAATGTATATGGTAGTTGAAAGATAATTAGTGGGGGGTGATCTCTATGTTTGAAATGTATGTTGAAACTAACGGACAGAGATTGAGATGCGGATATACAACAGGTTCTTGCAGTGCAGGTGCTGCAAAGGCTGCAGCTATGATATTATTTAATAAGGCGGATATGCTTAAAGAAATTGAAATTATGTCTTCAAAAGGAATCAATATACAAATGCCTATAAAAGATATAGTAAAAAAAGATGACTATGTGGAATGTACTATTGTTAAAGATGGTGGAGACGATCCAGACAATACTCATGGAATTGATATAAAGGCAAAGGTTAGAAAGATTGATTATGAGATGGAAGAAGAAGATGCGGTTATTCTTAAAGGAGGAATAGGGGTTGGGATTGTGACCAAAGATGGACTATTTATACCAAAGGGAGAACCTGCGATTAATCCAGTGCCAAGGGTCATGATAAAAGAGGAAGTTATGAAGGTTTTGCCAGAAGGCGAGAGAGTTGAAGTTACAATTTCAGTACCAGAGGGAGCAGAAGTAGCTAAAAAAACTTTTAATCCAAGACTTGGCATTGAAGGAGGAATTTCGATTCTTGGTACAACAGGAATAGTATACCCAATGTCAGAAGAAGCCCTTAAAGCATCAATAAATTTAGAAATTAAGCAAAAAGCATTAAATAATGAAAGACTGGTATTAACTTTTGGAAATTTAGGCGATAATTATTGTAGGAGCCTTGGTTTTAAAGAAGAAGAAATTGTCAGCTGCTCAAATTATATAGGCTATGCATTAGAAAGTTGTGTTTTAGCTAATGTTAAATCTATTGTTATGGTTGGACATATAGGAAAGATGACCAAAATAGCCTACGGATGTTTTAATACTCATAGTAAGGTAAATGGAGTAAGGCTTGAAGTAATTGCCCTAGAGCTTGCCCTTCTTGGATATGATATTTCCCTTGTTCAAAAGGTACTAGAAGAGAAGACCTGTGAGGGGGCAGTAAAGATGCTTGGAAAAGGATATGATAAGCTTTATGAAAATATCGGTAATAAAATAGTTCAAAAAATGAGTGAATATGTTTATGGTCAATTGAAGGTTGAAGCTATTATGTATTATGGAGCAGTAAATCCAGTCCTTCTTTGGAAATCAGGAGGGATAGTGTAAAAATGGTTTATATCGTAGGTCTTGGACCTGGACATAAAGATTATATTATGCCTAAGGCACTTGAAATAATGAAAAAATCTGATATTATAATAGGGTTCAAAAGAGCAATAGATTCTTTAGAATTTATTAATAATGATAAATTATACATAAGTAAATTAAGTGATATTGATGAGGTTATATTTAGTGAAAAATATAATAGTATTTCAATTGTTGCATCAGGAGATCCAACTTTTTATGGAATAACTAATTATATAAAAGGAAAATATCATTCTGAAATTGAAGTAATACCAGGAATAAGCTCTTTTCAATATTTAACCTGCAAATTAAATATGCCATGGAATGAGGCATATTTAGGAAGTCTTCATGGAAGAAAACAAGAGTTTTTAAATATTGTTAAAAAGCATAAATTAAGTATTTGGCTTACAGATAAGGAAAATAACCCGACTGTATTATGCAAAATTTTATCTGAGGCAGAAGTAAAATGTAAAGTTATTATTGGAGAAAATTTATCCTATGATGATGAGAGAATAAATGAAGGAAATCCAATGGAATTTTTAAATAAAGATTATAGTGCATTAAGTATTTTCATTGTTAATAGAGGGTAGAGAAAGTTAGTTTTTAAGTGTGTAAATTAAAGGAGGTGACTTCATGTCTTTTATAAAGGATGAAGAATTTATTAGAGGGAAATGTCCAATGACAAAAGAAGAGGTAAGAATACTTTCGATTGCAAAATTGAACATAAGAGACGATTCTTTAGTTCTAGATGTAGGGAGTGGGACTGGGAGTATCACGGTTCAAGCTGCTAAAATTGCAAAGAATGGTAAAGTTCTTGCCATAGAAAAAGATGAAGAGGCTTATAAAGTCACGCAGAGTAACGTTGAAAAGTTTCAATGTAATAATATCAAAATTATGAAAAGTGAAGCAGAGAAAGTATTAGATTCATTAATTTACGAAGACTTGAAATTTGATTCCATATTCATTGGTGGAAATGGAGGGCATTTGGAGGAGATATTACTTAAAGCAAATGCTATTTTAAAAAAGAGTGGGACTATAGTTATGAATTTTATCACTTTGGATAATGCATATAGAGCAATTGATATTATGAAGAACTTAAATTATAAGTTAGAAGTTTCATTAGTTAATATAAGTAAAAATCGTGAAAATACTTTGATGATGATTGCGCATAATCCAATATATATAATTCAATGCATAAGAAATTAAAGTACAATGCTTAGAAACATAACTGTAATTTATATAATTTAAGGAACGGTAACTAATAATTATTTAATAAAATATAAATAGACATAGAGTGGTTACTTAGGAAGAGAGGAATTAAATTAATGGCGATATTATATGGGATAGGTGTAGGACCTGGAGATGCAGAACTTCTAACAGTGAAAGCGGTTAAAGCACTTGAAAAGTGTCAGGTTGTGGTCGCACCTTCAGCTGAAGAAGATGGAGAAAGTATTGCACTTGAGACAGCTAAGGAATATATAAAATCAGGTACAGAAGTAGTTATAAAACATTTTCCAATGGGAAAAAAAGATAGAGTAATAAAAGCGTTAGAAGCCTATGAATTCATAGAAGCAAGGCTTAGAGAAGGGAAAAATGTCGCATTCTTAACAATTGGAGATCCTTATGTTTATAGCACATATAGTCATATGTTAAAGCATGTTAGAGATTGTGGTTTTGAAGTTCAGACAATTCCGGGGATAACATCTTTTTGCGCAGCAGCAAGTTTAGTAAACAGGACTCTAGTAGTTGGAAATGAACGCTTAGTAGTTATGCCGGCTGCAAAGGTAAAAGAGATAACAGATGAAAAATATGTTGTAATAATGAAAGTATATAAGCATGAAGAAGAAGTACTGGACATTTTAGAAGAAAAGGGTTTTGATTATGTTTATGCAAGCAGAGTAGGAAGAGAAGGTGAAACGGTTCTAACGGACAGGGAGGAAATACTGAAACTTAGAGACTATATGTCGTTAATTATAGCAAACAGAAACTAAGACAATGCTCAATTAACAGTTTACGGGAAAATCTTTTGGAGATTCTTTAAAATATATTTTAGAAATTGCGGAGCAATTTCATCAATAACTGTAAACTGTGCATTGTAAACTGAAAGAAGAAGGGGAGTTGGAAAAATGATTTATTTTATAGGTGCAGGTCCTGGGGCAGTAGATTTAATAACTGTTAGAGGACGTGATTTATTAGAAAGAGCAGATGTTGTAGTTTATGCAGGTTCATTGGTATCTAAGGAACATTTAGAATACTGCAGGCCAGATGCGCAAATTTATAATTCTGCAAATATGACATTAGAAGATGTAATGGAAATAATGACAATGGAAGAGCAAATGGGAAAATTAGTTGTTAGGTTACATACAGGAGATCCATCAATTTATGGAGCTATAAGAGAACAGATGGTTGAGCTTGATAGAGTAAGCATACCTTATGAAGTTGTGCCAGGTGTTAGTTCATTTACAGGAGCAGCTGCTGCAATAAATAGAGAATTTACTTTGCCGGGAGTATCTCAAACTGTTATTTTAACAAGGGTTGAAGGCAGAACTCCTGTCCCATCTAATGAAGATCTTGAAAAATTAGCGTCTATTGGAGCATCAATGGCGATTTTCTTATCTATATCAATGATTGACAAAGTTGTTGAAAAATTAAAAAATGGATATAAGAAGAATGTCCCTATAGCTATAGTTGAGAGAGCAACATGGCCTGATGAAAGAATAATAATGGGTCATTTAGATGATATAGCGGATAAGGTTAAAGAAAATAATATTACAAAGTGTGCTCAAATATTGGTTGGAGACTTTATTGATAGTGAATTTGAGAAAAGTTTGCTATATGATAAGAGTTTTTCACATATGTTTAGGGAAGCTGAGACTTCAGATAATGAATGAAGAAAAAGCTTTTAATATAAGTATAATTTGTCCTTCTCCAAGTGGAAAGAAAATAGCACTAAAGCTTCAAGAAAACTTAACTGCAAGACTTTATATAAAAGAGAAAAATAATGATTTACTAAGGCACAGCAGTAACTTTGAGTCAGAGATTAAGAATGAATCAGATGATAATAGAAAGAACACGTATATATATGGTGAGGATTTTAAGTTAAGTAATGTTACAAAGGAAGCTATGAGTAATTCAAAAGGAATTATTTTTATATCCTCAACAGGAATTGCAGTAAGAGCAATTGCACCTTTTTTGAAGGGGAAGGCTGAGGACCCAGGGGTTGTTGTAGTAGATTTATCTGGGAAGCATGCGATAAATATTTTAAGCGGTCATATTGGTGGAGGGAATGAACTTACTCTTAAAGTAAGTAAAATTCTAAATTCTATGCCAATTATAACTACAGCAAGTGATAATATTGGTTTAACTGCACCAGATATAATAGCAAAAGAAAATAATTTGATAATAGAAGATTTAAAAAAAGCGAAATATATATCATCATTACTTATTGATAAAAAGGTAATTGGAGTAAAAGATGATTATAACTATGTTAAGTTTAATGAGGGGTATGAAAAAGTAGAAAAGCTAAGAGAGGATTGTATCTGGATAACTCATAATTTACAAGACATTCCAGCTAAAGAGGTGAATTATTCTAAGGTATTAAGACTTATAAAAAGAGATTTGGTACTTGGAATTGGCTGCAAAAAAGGTACACCGTATAACGAATTAAATAAATTTATTTGTAGTAGTTTAATTGACTTTAATTTAGATGTAAAGGCGGTTGCAGCGATAGCTTCAATAGATATAAAAGCAAATGAAGAAGGAATTGTTAAATTAGCACAAAAATTAAACTGTCCTTTTAAAACCTTCAATAGAGAAGAGATAAAAACTGTAGAGGATAATTACGATAAAAGTGAATTTGTATTTAAGACTCTTGGAGTGACAGGGGTTTGTGAGCCATGTGTGGAACTTGCAGGAGCTAAGGTTATTATAAGTAAGATAAAGCATAATGGAATGACTTTAGCTATAGGGGTATTAGAAGGCTCTGTAATTACGTAATGGATTTATAGTCAGAATATGACTGAAAAAGAAAAGATGTGTTATAATGTGAGTATACTTAATATAAATTTAGTTAATATATTCATAATTTTAGGGGGAAGGAATTTATGACCATTTTAGATTTGCTAAGTAGGATGAACACAGGAAATAATTCAATGGAAAAGGCACTAGAAATAATTAAAGATGATTTTATAAGCTTGATAAATGATAATTATGAATTAGTGGTTAATGAAAAGAAAGAATTAAATGTGAAGATTCCTAGTTTAGAAAAGAGAGATGAATATGTGTATGACAGCATAACTGAATATCCATATCCATTAGTGATGTGCATGAGAATTCAAGAAGTGAAAAATGTTGAAGTATATAATTTAATATTATCAAGATTTATGGAATTTTATAAGGACAAGCTTGACTTGTTTTTAAAAGATGTAAATTCAGTTGATAAATTAAAGGAAAATATAGTGAGAACTAAAAGGCATATAGATAATACTACTTATGCATCAATATTTGTAGGGGTTATTGGTGCAATAATATTATGTGTATTTAAATTGTCTGAAACAGTTAGGTATATGTCAATATTAGGGATTATATTGTTTTTTATTTTTGCGTTAATATTGCAGGTTACGAAAGAAAATCAAGTTAAAAAAGTTATAGATGCATATTTAAGTATAATAAAAACAGAATGGTATAAAAAAGAATTATATAAACAATATGCGTTTTTCTGCAATTTTATAGAGCAAGAGTAACTTATACAGTAACTTACCGAAATTTCATATGCCTGTTCCACAAAAATGTATGTAATTTCTGGTTTAGTGATCTCATTTAAGTCTAAAAAATTAAATGTTAAAAATGTACTACTAAGAATATATCCTCAACAATGTTAATTATTATTGTTGAGGATTTTTATTTTATATGAATATTAATCATAAAAAATCAAATACTACAAAAGTAGAAATTATATTATTTAGGGAGGTGCTATTTATGTTTGAACATAAAAAACAATTATTAAGAGATGTAAAAGTAGAAAGAATAAATCCACAGTATGCTGTATTAATGCAGGAGCAATTAGGTGGAGGTAATGGAGAGCTTAAGGCGGCAATGCAATATATTTCTCAAAGTTTCAGAGTAAAGGATCCCGAAATAAAGGACTTATTTCTAGATATTGGTGCAGAAGAACTTAGCCATATGGAAATGGTAGCACAAACAATTAATTTGTTAAATGGACATGAAGTTGATAATAGAAAAGTTGAAAATGGTGAAATTGAAACTCATGTATTAGCAGGATTATCACCTGTATTAATCAATTCATCAGGAGAACCATGGACAGCTAATTATGTGACTGTTACTGGCGATTTAGTTGCAGATTTGTTATCGAATATAGCTTCGGAGCAGAGAGCTAAGGTTGTATATGAATATTTATACCGTCAAATTCAAGATAAAGAAGTAAGAGCAACAATCGATTTTCTACTTAATAGAGAAGAAGCACATAATGCATTATTTAGAGAAGCGTTAAATAAAGTGCAAAATACCGGTTCAAATAAAGATTTTGGTGTTACAAACGATTCTAAGCTTTATTTTGATTTGTCTACACCTGGACCTTCACATAAGTCACCAAGCCCAACTCCAGCAAGCTTTGAATCTCCTAATAAGGAAAATGATAGAGTATTAGTACATAAGTAATTTATTTAAAAATAGCATCTGTAAGTTTACAGGTGCTTATTTATTTAAATATGTTTCTTTTATCATTTGCAGGGAAATTGAAAAGAATGGATGAATTTTATAAATATAGGTGTAAAAATATAGGAGATTAGCATATATGAGGATTGTTGGTATTTAGTAAAAGTGCTATAATTATGTTATATTAGGGGAAGATAAAGGGGGAAAGGTTTGCAAAAACCGAAAAAATATGAAAAGTAGAATTTTAGCACTTATGTTAGCAGCTGTAATGGTTAGTTCTGTACCAGTATTTGCAGCACCGAGCAATGAACAGTTAGATGCATCAAGACAAAAATATGCTGAAATCGAAAATAAGATCAAGGATATTGAAAATCAAATTTATGACTTAGATGCGCAAATGGAAACGCTTCAGGCAACTGTTGATAAAAATAAAACGGAAATACAGAATATCAATATATCTACTGAAAACACTAAAAAGGATATTGAACAGTGTAAGAAAGATATTAATGATTTGGATTTAGCTCTAGGGCAAAGACTTAAAGGAATGTATAATTCAGGTAATTTAGAATTTAACTATTTGAATTTTGTACTTAACTCTGATTCAACAAGTGACCTTTTTACAAGAGTGCAAGCTATTACAACTCTAGTTGGAAAGGACAAGTCATACATAGAAAATATAGATAATAAGAGAAATGAACTAAATGAAAAGGTAAAATCCTTAGACGATAAGAAAGCTCAAATAAATAAACTTAATGATGAAGTGCAGGATAATTTAAATCAATTAACAGAAAAGAAGAAATCTGAACAGGAATTGGCAACTCAGGCTAAAGAAGAAAAGGATAAATTTGATTCTCAATATTTATCGCAATTAGAAAGAGATGCGGTAAAGTATCAATTTGATGTAATAGATAATTCCAATAGTTCATCAGCAGATATTCAGGCAGCAATTGACCAATTGACTAGTATGAGAAATAGTCAAATTAAGAGTCCAATTGTTACTAAAGAAATCAATGATGAAATACAAAAAGGAAAAACAGCAGCTGCTAAGAAGAAGAGTGAAGAAGCACAGGCGGCAGCACAAGCAGCATCACAAGCAGCCGCTGCTGCAAAATCAAATAGCCAAAAATCAACGGCTCAAAAGTCTAGTTCATCGGTGGCAGCACCATCAGCAGGAAAGGCTCAGGCAATTTTAAATGAAGCATATAAACATCTAGGTGCGTCTTATGTATGGGGTGCAACGGGACCAAGTACATTTGATTGTTCAGGATTCACACAATATGTTTATGAGCATGCTGCGGGAATAGATATAACAAGAACAACATATACACAAATAAATGTTGGACAACCTGTAAGTGAGGATCAGTTACAACCAGGAGATTTAGTATTTCCACATACAGGCCATGTTGGTATCTATGTTGGAAATGGACAAATGATTCATGCGCCTCAAACAGGTGATGTAGTTAAAGTAGGTCCAGTATTCAGTTTTTATGCAGCGCGTAGAATACTTTAAGTTAGGCACAGTAAAAATGGAGTAGATTATATAACTATTAAGAATAGAATTAATTTCAATGAAAATTAGTAAAACATAAAAAAGACTGGTCACATGATTGTGGCCAGTCTTTTTTATAGCTAGAAATTATTTTTCTATTCTTTTTAAAGTTACATAATTATGTTTACCTACAAATAAAGGTACATTTTCAATATCTACATCGCTAGTCTCGAGTCCAAACCATTTTGCTGGAGAAACGGTATATCTTTTTATAAAAAGTTTGGCTTTAAGTATTAGCTCATCCCAGAAATTTAAGCTTGACTCATAAGAAAGATGCTCTTGAATTATGGTAAAACGGAAATCACCAACTTTTCTATCAGGCATAGTAGTATAATTTCTAGACTGAATTTGTATTTCTCCACTCTCAACTAATTCGGTTGAAATTTGACGTAAAAAAACATTTAATTTTTGTTCAACTCTGAAGCCGAGTTTTATTTGGACCTTGACTAAATAAGAAGTTCCAAATGTGTCTACTTTATATTCAGCACCATAAGGTTCATCAGTAACTACAATATTAACGAACCAGTAAACATCAGCTCTTTTAGGCCTCTTATCTAAGATAGAATACATTATTTTTCTTTCAATCTGGCTTTCTTTATGGCAGCTGGTTAAATATACAAGATTTGTTGTATATTTAGGGCGGTCAGTATCTTGACGTAGTTGATTTAATATTTTTTTATAATTTTTAATTGGAACATTTTCAATTAAACGCATTTTTATATGATAGCCTTTAATCCATATATACATTATAGATAAAATAGCGAAAGCAATTAAAACGGTTATAAATCCACCATGCATAAATTTAACTATATTTGCTAAGAAGAATGAAAATTCAAGTATGCCGAAGAATATAAGTACAAACAGTGCAATAACCAAAGGAGTTTTCTTTTTTAGCAAATAATTGAATAAGAGAATAGTTGTCATAAGCATTGTTACTGTAATTGCTAAGCCATAAGCAGCTTCCATATGTGCAGAGCTTTTAAAATAAAGAACTATACCAATACAAACAATCCATAAAAATTTATTAACTGCAGGTAAATAGAGTTGTCCTTTAGATTTTGATGGATACATAGTATGTAATATAGGGAATAAATTTAATTTAATTGCTTCAGACACAAGTGTAAATGATCCTGAAATTAATGCCTGCGATGCTATAATTGCTGCAAGGGTAGAAATTATTATACCATAAATCAAAAAGCTTCTTGGAATCATTTGAAAAAATGGATTTAAGTCTTCAATTCTCATAATTTCAGGGTTCTTTTTAGCCCATAAAAGCCAAGCACCTTGTCCAAAATAATTTAACAATAAGCATATTTTAACGAAAGGCCAGGAACCATAAATGTTTTTCTTACCAACATGTCCAAGATCTGAATAAAGAGCTTCAGCACCTGTTGTTGCTAAGAATACACTACCCAGAATAAAGAAGCCTGCTTTATTCTCTGGACTTAAAAGTATTTTAATTCCATAGTATGGAGAAAGTGCACGTAGCAATGTCCAATCATGAGAAAGCCCTATTATTCCGAATATAGCTAATGAGGTAAACCAAATAAGCATAACTGGACCAAACAATTTACCAATAAAATCAGTTCCAAAATGTTGAATAAAAAATAAAGCACTTATAATAGCTATTACAATTACGACAACATCATTTTGGTTATTTCCAAAAACGTGGTTAAAACTTGGAATAAGATTTAATCCTTCAATTGCTGATGTAACAGTTACAGCTGGAGTCAACATACCATCAGCAAGCAATGCTGATCCACCAAGCATCGCTGGAATAAGAAGCCATTTTCCTTGATTTCGTACTAAGGTAAAAAGAGAAAAGATTCCTCCTTCACCTTTATTATCTGCATTTAATGTAAGTGAAACATATTTTATTGAAGTTAAAATAGTGATTGTCCAAAAAACCAGAGATAAGACTCCTAATATAAAGTTCTCAGATATATTTGGTAAGCCGTCATTACTATCAATAACTGATTTCATTACGTATAGTGGTGAAGTACCAATATCGCCATAAACTACGCCGAGTGCAACAGTAATACCTGCTAAGGAAAGTTTTTGAATAGTATTTTGTTTTATATTTAATCTCATTTTAAAATCTTCCTTTTCTATATACATAGTATTATGAATTTTTGTTTATTTTACGAACTTTTGTGATTTTTAAAACTTTATTTGGTAATAATTTCTATAGTTATAAAATCAATAAGAGAAACTTAAAAGTTATATCATGAGTTACTTTTAAAATAATATCTATGATATAACTTTTAGAAAAACAAGTCAAATTGTCTTTATCATGAAGATAAGAGGAATTATTATAGAATTTCTAAGAATAGGAACCATACACAGAAGGATTCTTCATTTTACTATGTATGGCTCCTATTATCTAAATATTTATATGTAAATAACCAGTCAAAAACATTTATTATTTTGATGTTCTTTTTAATTTTATGCTATCATCTATTCCTACAAAAAAAGGAACATTTTCAACATCAACTTCACTAGTTTCAAGTCCAAACCATCTTTCAGGGGTAACTGTATATCTCTTTATAAATAATTTAGCTTTAAGTATATATTCATCCCAAAAGTTTAATTTTGATCCGTATGAAAGCCGTTCTTGAATTAGAAGGAAACGAAAATCTCCAAGCTTTCTTTCAGGGATTGTAGTATAGTTTCTGGATTGAATTTGTACTTCTCCACTTTCAACTAACTCCACTGAAATTTGACGTAAAAAAACATTTAGTTTTTGCTCTACCCGAAAACCAAGTTTTATTTGGACTTTGACGATATATGATGTTCCAAAAGTATCTACGGAATATTCTGCAATGTAGGGTTCATCAGTAACGATAATATTAACAAACCAGTAAACATCAGCTTTTTTAGGCTTTCTATCTAAGATGGAATACAATATTTTTCTTTCAATTTCCTTAGGTTTGCTGCTACTAGTTAAACATACAAGGTTTGTTGTGTATTTGGGACGATCGTTATCCTGACGTAACATATGTAACTGTTCTTTATAATCTTCAATTGGCACATATTCTAATAAACGAATTTTAATATAATAACCTTTAATCCAAATATACATAATAGATAGAATGGCTAAAGCTATTAAGGCTGCTATAAATCCACCATGCATGAATTTGACAATGTTGGCTAAAAAGAACGAGATTTCAATTATACCAAATAAGATAAGTATAGATAATGCAAAGAGAAAAGGAACCTTTCTCTTTAATAAATAATTAAATAAAAGAATGGTTGTCATGATCATTGTAACAGTAATTGAGAGTCCATAAGCTGCTTCCATTCGTGTTGAGCTTTTAAAATAAAGAACTATACCAATGCAAACAATCCATAATATTTTATTAACAGAAGGCATATAAAGCTGTCCCTTAGACTTAGATGGATACATAGTATGCAATCTAGGAAATAAATTTAATTTAATTGCTTCAGAAACAAGAGTAAAAGAACCAGAAATTAAGGCCTGTGAAGCAATAATTGCTGCAAGGGTAGAAATTATTATGCCGAAGAGCAAAAAATAATGTGGAATTAATTGAAAAAAAGGATTCAAATTATCTGCGTTAAGAAATTCAGTTCTTTTCCTAGCTGATAGTATCCAGGCTCCTTGCCCGAAATAATTTAATAATAAGCATACTTTAACAAAAGGCCAAGAACCATAGATATTATTTTTCCCAACATGCCCAAGATCAGAGTAAAGAGCCTCTGCACCTGTTGTTGATAAAAATATACTCCCGAGAATAAAAAATCCTTGTCTATTTTCGTTGCTAAAGAGAATTTTGAATCCGTAATATGGAGAAAGGGCACGTAATAAAGTCCAATCATGAAAAAGTCCTATAATTCCAAATAATGCTAAGCACAAGAACCAAATAAGCATAACAGGACCAAACAGTTTTCCAATTATATCAGTTCCAAAGTGTTGAATGAAAAAAAGAATACTTATAATTACTATTACAATTATAATGATGCTATTTTCATTAGAACCTAAAGTAGTTTTAAAGCTGGGGATCAAATCCAATCCTTCAATAGCAGAAGTTACAGTTACGGCTGGGGTTAACATTCCATCAGCTAGAAGTGCAGAACCGCCGATCATAGCGGGAATAATAAGCCATTTCGCGCGATGACGAACTAAGGTAAAGAGAGAAAAAATACCTCCTTCGCCTTTATTATCTGCATTTAAAGTTATAGCAACATATTTTATTGTGGTTAATGCAGTAATAGTCCAAAATATGAGAGATAAGACTCCAAGAATAAAGCTTTCAGATATGTTTTTTAGACCGCCATTACCCTGGAGAATTGAGTTCATTACATATAGAGGTGAAGTACCTATATCACCATAAACTACACCAAGAGCGATGATGACACCACTTAGGGTGAGTTTGTTAATATCATTCTGTTTTAAAGTTTTATTCATATTCAGCCTTCCTTTATAGTTATAGTTTGCTCCCACATTAGGTATAATAAAATTCTTTAAATATAGTAAAACACTTCTTAAAAATTAATAAAACTATAATAATAATTTAAACCATTATTTGTGGAATCGATTTAGTATTTCCATTTAAGGATTCAAATATGTTTGCGGTTTACTTAAAAATAAAATTCGAAGCTTTAAACATTGTAGAAAAAATTTTTGAGCAGATAGAAATAGAAAATAATAATAAATTATAAAATCAATTATTATTGTAATACTATTATTGAAAGCAATAATTATATTTAGGCATATTCATAGAGTCATTAAATATGGTTAATGAATTTTGCCTTACGAATATGTATTTAATGAGGAGGAATTAATTATGAACCAAAATAATGAAGGAGATAAGTTTAAGCATATAATGAGTGTAGGAAATTTCACTAAACATGCTGTAGAAAATTTTGAAGAAAATATAGTGAATCAAAAAGATTATTTAGAGAAAGTTAAAAGCAATGAAAAAGCTAAAGATTTAGAATGATATGCATTAGCATAATACTTATAGTGTTATGCTAATGCATATCATGTATTTAATGAATTAAGTTTTTTAGAGGTGAGAGAATGGAAAATATAGCAGGATTTTATTTAATGCCGCATCCACCAATAATAATACCTGATATAGGGAGAGGCGAGGAGAAAAAAATTGAGCAAACAACTTTAGCATGTAATGAAATAGGAAGGGAAATAGCGGATATTAAACCGGAGACTATAATCGTTATAACTCCCCATGCTACAATGTTCAGTGATGCTATAGCTGTATCGGATGAAGAAAGAATTTCCGGAGATCTAAGTCAATTTAGATGCACTAATATAAACATGGATATTGCAATAGATAAGGAATTTAATATACAGCTTGGGACAGTATGTCATCTAGAAGGAATTCCGTCAGTACTTGTAGATACAAAATTATTAAATAGATATAATGTTAATTATGAATTAGACCATGGAACTATGATTCCTTTATATTTTGTAAATAAGTATTATACGGATTATAAGTTAGTCCATATTACTTATTCTATGATAGGAGATATAAATTTATATAAATTTGGTATGGAAATAAAGAATGTGGCAGGGAAATTAAATAGAAAAATTGTGATTATAGCTAGTGGAGACTTATCTCATAAGCTGAAGGAAGAAGGTCCATACTCTTATTCACCTTATGGAGAAAAGTTTGATCGCGAACTATTAGAGGATCTTGAAAAAGGTGATGTTATTGGAGCTTTTAATTTAAATAAAACTATGATTAATGAAGCAGGGCAATGTGGCTTGAATTCTATTTATATACTTCTTGGAGCTATGGAGGGCAAGGAAATAAAAGGAGAACTATTATCTTATGAGGGAACTTTTGGAGTAGGATATGGAGTAATGAAACTAAAAAGGCTGAATGCAGATAAAAGCTATTTAAATGAATTAATAAAACATAAAGAAGAGAATCTTAAAAAGAAATTAAATAACAGTAATCCTTATGTTAAGCTTGCTAGAGAAAATTTGAACTATTATTTTTCTCATGGGAAAAGTATAAGTAATATTTCAAATTTACCAGAAGAGCTTTTAAAGGAAAAGCATGGAGCTTTTGTATCTTTAAAGAAATTTGGTAATCTCAGAGGATGTATAGGAACCATAGCACCTACAACAAATTCTGTGGCAGAGGAAATAATAAGAAATTCTATAGAAGCAGCTATGCATGATCCTAGGTTTCCAGCAGTTTCAGAAGAGGAAATGGAGGATATAGACATATCTGTAGATGTACTTATGGATTCAGAATCATGTAATAAAGAAGATTTAGATCCTAAAAAGTATGGAGTTATTGTATCTTCAGGTATGAGGAGAGGTCTATTACTTCCAGATTTAGATGGTGTGAATACTATAGAGAAACAATTAGAGATCGCATGTGATAAAGGAAATATAGATTTTGATGAGAAGTATAAGATAGAAAGATTTGAAGTCATAAGGTATAAGGAAATATAATTTGTTAAGTAGCTTAGAAATTTAAAATGTAAATTATGGAGGTTTAATTTTAAGTAATAATATCAAAGTAAATAAACCTCCATATTAAAATACAAAGATAAAATTTGTATCAAACCAAGTTCATGATTACGATATTAGTCAAAAAACTGAGATAGACCTATCACAATCATTAATATACCAGCTAAAATAGTAGGTTTATTTCCAAAATTCAATTTAGAAATAAATTTTAAAGCATAGTTTCCAAAGGAAAATATAGCTAAACTTATTAGAAAGTATGGAAATGATATCATGAATGGGCTATAACCGATTAAAGCAGAACTAACTGAGCTGCTTACATCATCAAGTGCTAAAGCAACACCTACAGATAAAGCCTCTTTATAGCCTATTTCTTTAATTTTATCTACAGAATTATCTTTTTTATTATAAAGTGATCTATAGATCATATTTATACCCATTAATATTAATAACAACATACTGACAATAGTACATTCACTATCACTAAGAAAATGAGATATAAATTGACCAGATAAAGAGGCTATAAAAGAAACAATAAAAGCGAGAAACGCTATTAAAATATTTTTAGGTAGATTTACTTTTATGCCAGCTACGCTATAAGCTATACCTACCCCGAAATTATCTATACTATTAAGAATTGCTATTATAAATAAATATAGTAATTGCATAGAATTCACCCCCTTTAATCATCTAAAAAATAAGATTATATTTTTTAGATATATAAATAAATTAAGTAAAATTAGAATGTAATCAAGGTAAGTAACGTTTTTCTTTGAGGATGTTAGTCTATGCTTTTTATACATTATATGTAGGAGAATATACTATGTTATAAAACATGTGGAATAATTATTAATAGAAAAGAAGGAACTTAATTAATTAAGGATGGTGGAAAAATTATGGATGTTAAAATACCGTTTTATGAAGAGGAAAAAGATAATATTAGGTGTAAAATATGTCCACATAATTGCATTATAGCTGAAAATAAATTTGGAGTATGCAGAGTGAGAACAGTAAAATCTAATAGTCCTGTTGCGGTAAATTATGGTGAAGTAACTTCAATGGCGGTTGATCCTATAGAAAAAAAGCCACTATATCATTTTAAACCTTCAAAGGAAATATTATCTATTGGAAGCTTTGGATGTAATATGACCTGTAGTTTCTGTCAAAACTATGAAATATCTCAAGGGAAACCTAAAACTCAATACGTAAATATAGAAAAGCTGCTTGATATTATTAAAAAGTTAGAAAACAATGCTGGAATTGCATTTACTTATAATGAGCCTTTCATGTGGTATGAATATATGTATGATACAGCGAAAAGTATAAAAGAAAATTATTCGGATACTAATGTTGTAGTAGTGACTAATGGATATATTAATGAAGAACCACTTATGAAGTTACTTCCATATGTTGATGCTATGAATATTGATTTAAAAGGATATACTAATAGATACTATAATAATATCTGTGGTGCAAAACTGGAACCAGTACTAGAAACAATAAAAAGATGTAATGACCATTGTCATGTGGAAATAACAACCCTACTTGTAAGTGAAGAAAATGACTCCATAGAAGAAGCTAGGCAGATAGCAGAATTTATAGCCAGTGTTAATGAAAATATTCCTCTTCATTTAAGCAGATATTTTCCAAGATATAAGATGGAAAACGAAGCAACAAAAGTAGAAATTATAAAAGAAGCTCAAAATGAAGCTAAGAAATACTTAAAATATGTTTATATAGGGAATGTGCAAGGAGTAGATAATAATACCTACTGCCCAAAGTGTAATGAACTTCTTATTGAGAGAAGTGGATACTATACTAAAGTGTTCATGAAAGATAATAAATGTGAAAAGTGTGGTGAAATTATAAACATAATAATTTAGAAATAATAGATTAGAAGTTATAAATTTAAATTGAGTTTTTTATTTTCGAGGTTTAAATAAAATTAGCCAAATTTATCATTTGACTAATTTTACTTAATAAACATAACAGGTTTTATACAGATAATTATATAAATTAATTTTAATTCAAATATTAGTATCTAAGAAGAATACATGAAGCGACGACTCCTGCACCAACTGTCCATAGTATGACATTATCTCCACGTTTAATTTCATTGCGAGATATTGATTCTGATAGAGCAAGGAATGGACTTGTTACGCCAGTATAACCAAATTTATCTCCCACAAAAGGAAATTTCTCAGCTGGTTCTTCAAGACCCTGCATAATTAACTCGATATTTTTCTTCGCAAATTGAGATAAACAGTATAATTTTATATCATTTTTGCTTAAGTTATTTCTAGCAAGTATTTCATTTACAGAATCTATGCAGCTAGCAAAAGCCTCATCTGTATCAAAGTCAATCCATTCAATAATTCTATTATGTTTCTCCTCATATTCATCCATAGGAAGAAATTTGGAAAAACCACTAGGTGGAAAGTTTATGTATTCACATAGTGTGCTATCTACATAAGAAGAACTATCAATGAAGTCTGAGGTAGTATCGCTTGTGTTTTCAAGTAAAACTGCACATGCAGATTCTCCAAAATTTGAATATGTTATTGCTTCATTTTTTCTGGAGTACCTTACTAATTGATCAGATCCTACAACTAAGGCATATCTTATATTACAATCAGTTTTCATTACTCTGCTAACTTGATTTACTGCAGTTATCATACCTGAGCAATTTCCATTCATATCATATGCATTTGATTTTTTACTTAAGCCTAAGGCATTATGTATTTTTACAGCATTTGTAGGAGATAAAAATTCAGGAGTAGTAGAAACGAAAACTACTAAATGAATATCGTTAATATCGACATTAGAATTTCTTACTACCTTTTTTGCTGCTTCAATAGCCATAGTTAATGAATTTTCATGAAAATCATCTGAGATATATCTGTTTTTTCGTCCTGTTACGTTAAGTAGCCCTGAGATATCAGTGCCTTGCTGTGAAAAGTGGTTTAAGAAATAGTCATTTGAATACTTTGTATCTGGATGATAATATTCTATTTTGTTTATTTTTACATTCATCCTATAATACCCCCTAATAATAAAAGTTTTTAAAATACATTAAAGGATAATTATACCACAAAAATTGGCGAAAGATTACATAGAATCAAAAAATAAGTAATAATAAATATAATTTAATTTAAATATTCAATTGCAAGCGTGTAATAAATTTACGTAAATGCTTGAAAATGATCTATTTAGTAACAAAAAATGATAAACATGGAGAATTATATGATATAATAATTAAATAGCGGGAAATATTTATTAAAGTTAGACGAGAATATTTTAGATTAGTCCAAGTTATATAGGGAAGATATAAGGGGGAAAATAAATGGATTACAAAAAAAATATAGAAATAAAAAATAAGATATTACTTTTAGGTTTTTTTCTTTCAGTAATATTAAGAACGATTTTTGATGTTTTCTTAAAAGTGGAAGCAAGAGCTATATTTATGTTATTAGGGGTGTCAATTCCATTACTTTTAATAGGCTTAATTTTGATGAAAAAGAAATTAATAATTCAAGGTATGTATTATTCTGTACCTATGTACATTATCGTAATTTGCATAATGTTTATGTCTGAGCCTAATTTAGCTAATTTTATACTTATTTATTATAGTCTTATAGCTATAAGTGTATATCAAGATTTGAAAATTATGATTATAGAGGCAATAGCAAGTGTATGCTTTATATTATATGCATTTATTAATTATAGAACTACATTATTCGTATCAGTAGATTATACTGAATTGGCATTCTATATATTATATGTTTTAGCAGGCACAGCAATATTATCAGTTAATGCTATTATTTCAAAAATTATTTATAGAGATCAGGAACAAAATCATAAAATTATAGAAGAGGCAAAGGGTAAAGCAGAGACTTTATTAGGCAGAATATCCGATACTATAAAAGTTTTAACTACTGCTAATATTAAAATTAAAGACGGAATTTCTGCAACAGCTCAAATAACACAAGATATTACAACTTCAACTAGTGAAGTCGCAGATAGAGCAAGTAGGGAAGTTAATATAATGAATGATATGAAAACATCAATGAGCCTTGGTGTTGAAAAAGTAAAAGAAGTTACAAATGCAACTAATTTAATGTCACAGTTATCTATTTCAACAGGAGAGGTTATAGAAAAAGGTAATAAAACAGTTGGAATATTGACTACTGAAATGGATAAAGTAAATGACAATATTATGGATGCAGTGAAATTGATAAATGAATTAAGTGATGAAAATGCAAAAATAATGCAGATAATTAGTACAATAAATGAGATATCAGAGCAAACAAATTTATTAGCATTTAATGCATCAATTGAGGCAGCAAGAGCTGGAGAACATGGAAAAGGATTTGCGGTTGTTGCAGAAGAAGTTAGAAAACTCGCAGAGGACTCTAAGGTTTCTACAAGTCAGGTAGAACTAATATCAAATAATATATTAAGTAAGACAAAATCAGTATGTGAACAAGTTTTAAATGAGCAAAAATCCATTGAATTATGTAGCAAACGTACTAATGATGTTAAGGAATTGTTTGCTAATGTATATAATAATAATTTGAATGTACTAGATCATTCAAAAAATGTCAGCTCACAATCTTCAGCATTAGAAGAATCGGTAACAAGTGCATTACATTCGGTAAATACTATAAGTGAAGATGTAGAAACTACGGCAGCAGCCATAGAAGAAATTTTTGCAGCCATTGATGAACTTAATAATGGAGTGTCAAATATAACTAGTAGTTATAATGATATAGACAATATATGTGATGAATTAAATTCATTGCAGCTTTCAAATGAATAATGAAAAAAATTACTTTTAATTTGTAAAATTTAATAGGAAATATTTTAATGTAATAAAAGCTTCTAAAAATTAAGGTGAAATTTTAGAGGCTTTTTGCTTTTCTTGAAGTATAGAGAAGATCTAAATTCAATCCTAATATATTAATTATTTAACTTATAAGTGGTATACTTTCAATAGAGAATACCAAGAATAATTTACTTTAAACTAAAATATCAAAAGAATTGAGGAAGTTTATGAACGAATCAAAAAAATGGATTCCAGAGCTACAAAGTTTTAGTGGACTTGCTATCATATTTGTAGTTCTTATCCATGCTACAGCATATTACCTTTTAAGTGTGTTACATATGACTTACTTTGAAGAAACAGATTATATAACACGATTAGTTGACAACCTTATTCATGGGGCTGTACCAATTTTCATATTTATAGCTGGCTATAAATATGCGTTAAATGATTTGAATATACCATATAAAAAATTTGCTAAAAGCAGAATAACAAAAGTATTTAAGCCATTCTTAATAATTAGTGTTATATTTTTTATAAAAAGCATTATTACTAATAATGAATATGGAGATATATTTGGTTTAAGCAAAAGCTTTTTAAAAATATTTATAGGCTATAATGCTGCGTATCAGTTATGGTATATTCCAATGTATGTATTTATATCATTAACTTACCCAATAATATATAAAATAATAAATAATGAATGGTTTAGAACAATATTTATTTTAGGAATAATAGTAATCCAATATGCTTTATCTTGGTATAGTGATTTATTGGCTGGACATCCATTCGATTTTGTGTATTATTATTTATTTTTCCATATGGGATTGATTTTTTGTAAGTATGATATAAAGAACAAATTTAAAAGATGGGATATTTTAATAATAGTTGTATACATACTTGTAACTCTAATATTAACATTAAATACTTCAGAAAACTTATCTGGAATATTAAAGCGATTTATAATATGGCCAATGTCAGTTGTTGCATATTATTTTTGGATCATAAGAATAAAGGAAAATAAGTTACTGCAATATTTAGGAAAATATTCATTCTATATATTCTTATTACATGAGCCAATATTCTGCACAGATATATCGTATATTTTTAAAGTTTATGGGATCTATTATTCAGTAGCGGAATCATTTATAATAGCAGTATTAACGATTATTATAACAATGCTGCTCTATAAGATTATAGAGAATACATTTGTAAGAAAATTATTATTTTAAATGGAAATAATCCAGTAAAGTAGTGTTCATAATTGGAGATGATTTAAAGTGAAAGAACGAGAAGAAGTTATAAAAGAATATTTTAATTCATGGGTTATTAGAGATGAATCTGTTTTAGAAAAAGTGTTTGAAGAAAATATAATGTATATTGAGTGCTACGGGCCTGCCTATAAAGGAATTGGACAAGTTAAAAAGTGGGTTACAGAATGGTATAAACATGGAAGAGTGATAGCTTGGAATATAAATGAGTTTGTTCATAATGAAAGATATAGTATATGTGATTGGTATTTTGAATGTGAATATGATGGGAAATTAGATGGTTTTAATGGTGTTTCATGGATTGAATTCAGCGGAGAAAATAAGATTATTAAACTTAGAGAATATCAATCTAAGGTACCTAATTATTTTCCTTATGATACAAAATAATAATGAGATATTTTAGATATAAAAATTGGCTAAAGGTTGATATTTTGCATATTACAATATATCAGCTTTTTTATACTATAATATGGAATAAAAAATGATTAAAAATTTATTATTAAGAGATAATTGTAAAATAGGAAACTTAAATAAAATACACATAAGTATTTTGTAGTATTATTAATAGCTAACTTTTATGGAACCTATATATTTTAATGTTAACCAATACTAATAAGTGTAGGAGGCTTTTATGACAAGGAAATTTATTAAAATATTAGTAGCAGTATCAGTAGTATTAGCATTAGGTTATATATCAATCAATTTCTATGAAAAAAGCAATCTAAATAATAGTAAGCTAAGTTGTTTAAGCAATTTTATAAAATCTATGAAGAATACTGATAGAAATGATCTTAGAACTATATTAAGAAATATTATAATTGTTAAAAAACCTAATGGAGAAAATAGTGAAACATCGCCAAACGAGTTAGAGCAATATATTTTAGATAAGATTAAAGATATAAAAGGAATAAATATAATTGATGAACCTAAAATCATAGAAATAATTAAGCCAATACAAAAAACTCCTGTAAAAAGAGATTTTCAGTTAGGAGAAATAAAGGAAAATAATAATAAGGCAGTAAATGATCCGGGATATAGGTATGAGTGGGATATAAGTTATACAGAAGCTGATAAAGCATGGACTTTGATGAAGCAAAAAAGAGAAGTGAAGGTTGCGGTTTTAGATACTGGAGTAGATTATACACATCCAGATTTAAAAGATAGAGTACTAAAAGATAAAGGTTATAATTTTGTAGACAATGATTCTGAAACGATGGATGATAATGGACATGGAACCCATGTATCGGGAATAATTGCCGCAAGTGCAAATAATGACATCGGTATATCAGGAATTACTGGAACTTTAAATGTAAAAATAATTCCAGTAAAGGTACTTGACGAAGATGGAGAAGGAGAAGTAACTAATATTGTTAAAGGTATTAAATATGCTGTAGATAATGGTGCGGATATAATTAATTTAAGCTTCGGAACTAATGCTAAGAGTAAAGCAATTGAAGAGGCAATAAATTATGCTAAGAGCAAAGGAGTATTTGTAGTAGCAGCTGCTGGTAACGATGGAGTAAGCAGTGATAACTCTAGCCCGGCTAGTGATGGAGCATTTGCAGTAGCTGCAATGGACTATAACTATAAAACTGCTGATTTTTCAGATTATGGTAATTGTATAGAAGTTTCCGCACCAGGTGAAGAAATATTAAGCACAGTGCCAGGTGGTTATGAAGCATGGGATGGAACAAGTATGGCAGCACCAATAGTAAGTGGTATTGCAGCTATGGTCAAGGCAGAAGATCCAAAGCTATCTCCAAGTCAGATAGAAAATATTTTAGATAGTACAGCTAAAGATATTATGACAAAAGGAAAGGATCAGAATTCTGGATATGGCCTCATAGATGCTTATAATGCTATTAAGAAAGTTAAACAACTGGAAAGTAAGTAAGTATATAACATTGCAATAAAAATAACTTCCTATATTTTTAAATTTAGTAGTGCATATATTCTATAATTTCCTAAGTATATTTCAAATCCATTAGTAGAAAATATACTTTGTAATGTTAAATCATAAGGGAGGAAATAAATATGGAAGCAACTATGACTAAGTCAAGAAATTCATTAATATCTGAAGGGAATCCAATGCAATCATGTATTGATACATGCAGCAAATGTGTACAGATTTGTGAGGAGTGTATAAACTTATGCTTGCAAGAAGATAATGTAAGAGAAAGAATGTATTGTATTAAAACACTTCAGGATTGTGCTGAAATTTGTTCAACTTCAGCTTGCTTTATGTCAAGAGGAAGTGGCCACATAAGAGAAATATGCACTGTATGTGCTGCAATTTGTGAAAGTTGTGCAAAAGAGTGCAGTACATTTAGTGATAATCATTGTCAAACATGTGCAGATATATGTCGTCAATGTGCTAGCGAATGTAGAAGCATGTTGAATATGTAGAGTATTATCATATAAAATATAAAATCATGATGGAAATTAAAAATCGCTATTAAATAAGTAGCGGTTTTTAATTTTTATAAGTACAAAAATTTCTTGACAATAAAAGAACGTTCGTTTATTATAGAAATATAATAATAGAGGTGTTCAAATGAGAAGGAAAGATGATGAAAAGCAAAGAAATATAAAAGAAGCAGTTATTAAGCTAATACTTAAGGAAGGGTTTCATGGAACTTCTATTTCAAAGATAGCAAGAGAAGCAGGAGTATCACCAGCAACTGTATATATATATTATGAAAATAAAGAGGTTATGCTCCAGGATATATATAAGGAGTACTCAGAAGACATTTTTGAGTGTCTGCTAGATAAAATTGATGATTGCACTAGCGGAAAAGAACTTATAGAAATACTTGTTACAGAATACTATCTTTATATTAGAGATAATAGTGAAATTTTTCATTTTGTAGATCAATTTGCAAGCTGCCCAGCTTTATCTAATCAATGTTCCTCAAGAGCAGGCATAAGAATTTTTAATGATTTCTTAGATACAATGAAAAGACGAGGGATTTTTAAAAACTTCAGAAATGATAATCTGATGGCTATACTTTTTTACCCGATAAAATCAATTGCAATAAATTCATGCATTGACGAAGATGAAAAACCAGAATTATTAGATGAGCTTATTGAGATTATAGAAGATGCTTTATTAATAAAATAGTGACAGAAACTAGGCGAGAGAATTTTGTGAAAATATAATTACAGAAATATCTCGCTATTACTAGACTAAAGTTTAAACGAATGCTCGTTTATTAATAAACTAAAGGAAGGATGATAAATATGATGAATTTAGAAGAAAAATATAATCAAGGACTTGGAGTTCCAGTAGCAACAAGTGCTGTTTTATTACCAGGGATGATAGATACTTTAAGATTAAATAGATTTAGTAAAAGCGAAATCGAGGTTTTATCTAATGATGATAGAGTTAAAGTTGCATTGATTTTAAAGCAGAATTTTAATCAGAATAATTTAAAAGAAGAAGATTTTTATCGGGTAGGTATTTCATTTCAAATAAATGAAACATATGAAACAGAAGATGGCTATGAAATTAAAGTGAAGGTATTAGATAGAGTTGAAGTAAAAAAAATAATCTTTGAAGAAGATGCAATTAATGTAGACTTCGAGCTAGCACCAGATATTATTGATATTACAGAAAAAGATCAAGAAGAGATGATAAGTTACATTAAAAGAGTGACCCGTGAAATAAGTGAGAACTTTAAAGGTTCGGAAAGCTTTATGGTAAGCATTAAAGGCTATAAAGATTTAAATAAGCTTATTGGATATTTAACTACTTATATGCCGCTTTCAAATGAAGAAAAATATGATTTAGTTGAAACAAGATCATTAAAGGATAGAGGATTAAAGTTTATAGATCATTTATTAAAGCAAAAAGAATCCTTAAAATTACAATTTGAGTTGGCACAGAAATTTACTGATAAGGCTAATAAAAATTATAGAGAATCAGTATTAAGAGAACAGTTAAGAGCTATTCAAAAGGAATTAAATGAAGGAAAAAGTGATAGCTCAAAGAAAGATAAAGATTATTTGAAGAGAATTGAAGAAGCTCAGATGCCAGATGAAATAAAAGAGGCTGCATTAGAGGAATTAGACAAGTTAGAAAGTCAAGGTCCAAACAGTTCAGAGTATAATGTAATACGCAATTATTTAGATCTGTTAGTTTCGCTTCCTTGGAAAGAGAATGAAGATAAGGCCGTTGATTTAAATGAAGCAAGACGAATTTTAGATGAACAGCATTATGGTCTTGAAAAAGTAAAAGATAGGATACTTCAACATTTAGCAGTAATGCAGCTTAAAAAGGATAAAAAAGGTTCTATACTACTATTAGTTGGACCTCCTGGAACAGGAAAAACCAGCTTAGGTAAGAGTATTGCTGAAGCTCTTGGAAGAAAATATGTAAGAATAAGTCTTGGTGGTGTGCGTGATGAAGCAGAAATAAGAGGTCACAGGAGAACTTATGTAGGAGCAATGCCAGGTAGAATCATTCAAAGCATAAAGAAAGCTGAAGAAATAAATCCAGTTATGGTTTTAGATGAAATAGATAAACTTATGACAGGCTATAATGGTGACCCTGCAAGTGCACTATTAGAAGTATTAGATCCAGAACAAAATGATACTTTTACTGATCATTATTTAAATTTACCTTATGATTTGTCCAATGTATTTTTTATAGCTACAGCTAACTCATTAGATACAATTCCTAGACCATTATTAGACAGAATGGAAATTATTGAGATATCAAGTTACACTATGAATGAAAAATTCCATATAGGTAAGAACTATTTAATACCAGCGGTTCTTGAAGAGCATGGTTTAAATGACACACAGTTTGTTATAGAAGATGAAGCTCTTAGAAAAGTAATAAGTGAATATACATTAGAGGCTGGTGTGAGAGGTCTTAAAAAGCAATTGGCTACACTTGCAAGAATTGCATCAGAAAAAATCGTATCTAATAAAGTTGAATTACCATTTAAGGTTACAATGGGTAAATTAGAGGATTTACTTGGAAGAAGAGTGTCGAGTCATGATAAAGCTCAAAGTGATAATTCACCAGGAGTTGTTACAGGGCTTGCTTGGACACCTGTAGGAGGAGAAATCTTATTTATTGAAGCAACTGATATGTTAGGAAATGGACAAGTTACTTTAACAGGTCAATTAGGAGATGTTATGAAGGAATCAGCAAAAATCTCCTTGAGTTTACTAAAATCAAGATTGCCAATGAATGCAGTGAATTTTAAGGAGAGGGATATTCATATCCATGTTCCATCAGGAGCTGTTCCAAAGGATGGACCATCTGCTGGAATAACATTATTCACAGCTCTAGCATCACTTGTTACAGGAATAAAAGTAGATTCAAAGCTTGCAATGACAGGAGAAGTTACTCTAAGGGGTGCTGTACTTCCAATAGGAGGACTTAAGGAAAAGTTATTAGCAGCTCAAAGAGCTGGAATAACAAAGGTGTTAATTCCAAAGGATAATGAGGTTGATTTAAAAGAAGTTCCAAGTGAAGTAAGAGAACAACTAAATATTATACCAGTTAAAACTGTAGAGGAAGTTCTTAAAGAGACATTAGGAATAGCATTACCTAAAGTTGAACATGTATTTAGTCCAGTTAATTTTGCACAAGAAACATTTAATATGAATCAAATCTAAGTATAAGATTAAGGAGCTCGTTCATAGTATTTTAGAATTACTATGAACGAGCTTTTTATGTTGTTACTCTATCTTTTAATAAAGATTTGAATTTTTAAGAGATAAAGTTATTAACTTTTTGATATTTCATACGAAAATATAATATAGACAAAAATATAGCTAATTAAGTGTAGCATCCTAGAAAACGTTTACTTAAGATAAAAGTGGTTTTGTGTGTTAAATAAAGTACATGAAGAGATGAGTTCTAGAAATATGGGTGTTTTTTGATTAAAGTAAGGGGGAGTATTAATGGGCAGCCGAGAATTAAAAAACAAGTATTCAATCAAAGTAAAACTTATTGGAATTATTATTCCGATGATGGTTGTGATAGTATCATTGCTTATTATTGTTTCGTACAATAAATCCCAAAGTATTATAACTAAGTCAGCTAATGATTTGTTAGAATCTTCAAGCAAAAACCAAGTTAGCCAAATTGAGGCATGGTTAAATGAAAATTTAGCATCATTTCAAGCTGTGAAAACTTCAATAGAAAATACAAAATTAAGTAACGACGAATTACAGAATCTATTAGATAAATATTATGGTTATAACAGTAATTATCCAGAAGGCTTGTATATTTGCGATGAAAATGGAAGTATGTTAAAAGCTAAAGATTCTAAGAAATCTAGTAATAATGTTCTTGATTCAGTGTGGTATAAAGAAGGATTAACTAGACTTAATATGGCATATGGATCGGCTTATAAAAATGAGGAAGGAAAGAATACTGTTAGTGCTTCTGCAATTCTAAATGATAATTCAGGAAAAGTGAAGGTTATATCCGCAGATATTTATTTAGATAAAGTAGCGGTAATTGTAAATTCAATGATAGGAATGAATAATGCAGAAGCTTTCTTAGTTGATAATAAAGATAAGACTATATTAGCCGATGATGACAGTTCTCTAATTTCAACTAAATTAGATCCAAGTAACAATGATAAGCTGCTTAAAGAGATAGCAGTCAAACTTGAAAATGAACAATATGATTCTTGTGAAATAGAAAATAATATGGTTGTATTTAAACAAGTGGAGGGAACAGATTGGATTCTTGTATCATATGTTCCAGTGAAATCAGTTTTCTCAGAATTAGCTAATCTTCGTACATTCATGATTGCAATTGCTATTATATCAATACTTTTATTAATTGTTTTAGTGGAAAGAGTTGTACAAGTAGTTATAAAACCAATTAAAATACTTACAGGAACAATTGTGGCAATGACAAATGGAGATTTTACAGTTGATGTAGAAGTAAAAGGAAATGATGAAATTTCTGTAATGTTACAGAGTGTGAAAGACTTTATAGTAGTTATGAGAAGTATGATAAACAAGATTAATACAGTATCGAATGAGATGAATAAGCAAGCTGAAAATAGTACTGTAATTTCAAAAGAACTATATGATTCATCTAAATATCAATCTGAATCTATGCAAAATTTAAATATTACTGTTGATCAATTGGCAAGTTCAGTAAGTGAAATTGCAGAAAGTACAACAACTTTGGCAACTGTTGTTAGTGATACAAAAGATGATGGTAATAATGTAGATCAAAAAATGAAAGAAACTATTGGTATTTCAGAAAAAGGTAAAGAAGATATGGAAAAGGTAACTGTAGCTATGGAAAATATAAGAAATTCAATAACATCTCTTGAAGAAGTTATAAATAAAGTTGGAAAGTCTTCAAAAGAGATTACTAATATTATCAATGTTATTGGTGAAATTGCTGAACAAACTAATTTGTTATCTTTAAATGCATCAATAGAAGCAGCAAGAGCAGGAGAAGCAGGCAAAGGCTTTGCAGTTGTAGCAAGTGAAATTGGAAAGCTTGCAAATACAAGCTCTGAATCGGTAAGTAATATTTCAGTCCTTGTAAAAGAAATAAATAAACTCGTTTCAGATACAGTAAAGCAATCCCATGAAAGTGCCAATTATATAAATGAAAGTACGTATTTAATAAGTGGGACTGTAGAAACTTTTGATACTATCTTTGACAAAATAAACAGTACAAATGGCCTAATTCAAGATATGATTACAAAAGTAGGACATTTAGATGATGTTGCAACAACAGTAGCGGCGATAGCAGAAGAACAAGCAGCAAGTTCTGAGGAAATATTAGCGACATCGGAAGTTATGGTTACTCAATCTAATAATATTACTAAAAATAGTGAAAATGTAGCTGCTGATGCAAAAGAATTATCGAATACATCAGATGAACTTAGTAAGGAAATTCAAAGGTTCAAGATATAATGTTAATTTAACCTTTCAAAAAGTTATGGATAAAACACTAAGGGGGATTAAGTGTATGCAGAAAAAAATAGCTATATTATTGATTGTAATTATGATGTTTGCTTCAATTTCAGGCTGTAGCTCAAAAGGAACTGCAGTTTCAAATAAAAACATAAAAGTTTTATTTTCAGTATCTGATGGTTCAGATAGTTTTCGAAATCTACTTACAACAGACGCAGAAGATTATGCGAAAAGCCAAAATATAGATTTAAAGGTAATGGATGCTGCAGGATCCATAGAAGCACAGGTTTCACATATGAAAGAGGCCGTTTCAGATGGATATAATGCCATTTTGTGTGCTCCAGTAAATTCAGATACAGCACTTCAGCTTAAGAAAGCAGCTCAAGGTATACCAATAGTTTTTCTAAATAGTAGTCCAAGTGATGATACATTAGAAAAAAATAAATATATTTATGTAGCATCCAACGAAGAAGTAGCTGGAAGATATCAAGCTGAATATATTGCAGATTATTTAAAAAACGAGAATGAGCTTAAAGTAGTTTTACTAAAGGGAGAGAAAAAACACTCGGCTACATTAGGGCGTACAAAAGCAGTAAAAGATACATTTAAAGAAAAAGGTATAAATGTTGATTATGTTTTTGAAGATAATGCAAACTGGAGCAGAGAAGGAGCAAAAGATATGTTTGACGTATTTTTATCTACAAATAGAAAATTTGATGCTGTAATCTGCAACAATGATGAAATGGCTCTTGGAGTAATAGATTCATTAAAAGAGCATAAAATAGATCCGGAAGCAATCCCTATTGTAGGAATTGATGCAACTGCTAATGCCTGCAAGGCCATTGATGATGGAAGTATGAAATTTACGGTTTATCAATCTGCGAAAGGGCAAGCTAAAAGTGCAGTAGATGCAGCTGCTCAAATAATATCAGGGAATGATATTTCTAAATTAGAAAATGCAGATAAAGATGGTAAACACATATGGGTGCCATTTGAAAAAGTAGATAAAAGTAACGTGAAACAATATAGTTAGATTAATCTAAACATATTATCGATAATTCAAAATAATAGCAAGTCAATGTGGGAATGAATATTGTACCAGTGGCTTGCTATTTTTATGTATTAGTAATCAAGAAAAATAGAATTTTTAAGATAATTCATTAATTTCGTATAGCGCTTAAGTTTGAATATATAGTAATTATGTAGTAATGTTATAATATAAAATAATTATATAATAACAGTTATTGGTTAATTAGAACGACTAATTTAAGATTATTTGAAAGATAAAAAATAAAACGAAAGAGGTTGATAAGATCTATGGGAAAATTAAGAGTAATAGGTATAGGTCCAGGAAGTATTGAAAATATGAGCCTTAGAGCTTTAAAAGCAATTGAAGAAAGTAATGTTATTGTAGGTTACAATAAATATATAGATATGATAAAGGATTTAGTTAAAGATAAGGAATTATATTCGACAGGAATGAAAGGAGAAGAAGCTAGGTGCAAAGAGGCTCTAAATCTATGTAAGGATAAAGAAGTAGCATTAATTAGTACTGGGGATGCAGGAATCTATGGTATGGCTGGACTTATACTTGAACTTAGAGAAAATGAAGAGGTGGAAATAATTCCAGGAATCACTGCAAGTAGTGCAGCAGGTTCTGTAATTGGAGCACCTCTTATGCATGATAATTGTAATATTAGTTTAAGTGATCTTATGACACCTTATGAGGATATAAAGAAGAGAGTAAAACTTGCAGCAGAAGGTGATTTTATAATATCTCTATATAATCCTAAAAGTAAAGGAAGACCAGATTACTTGAAAGAATGCATTGATATTATAAGAGAATTTAGAAAAGCTTCAACACCTGTAGCAGTAGTAAGGCATGCCCTTAGGGAAGGCCAAAGCTATAAATTATTTACAATTGGAGATTTTGATCCTGAAGTAGTAGATATGATGTCAATAGTGATAGTAGGAAATTCAAAGAGTTATTATAAGGATGAAAAATTCATAACACCAAGAGGCTATGAAAATAAAAGAGAAAAATCTATATAATATATGAATAAAAGGTAGGGAGAATAAATGAGTAATTTAACAAATTTATATTTACGAGAATTAGAATTAAAAGATTTAGAGAATTATTTATATTGGAATCTTCCTTCGCGTGAATTCCGTAAATATAATGGACCTTATTATGCACAAAGCACAGAAGAAGAATTAAAACAAGATATAGAAGAATATAGAGTTCGGTTACTAAATGGAGAAAAAAATGTTCTTCAAAATAAAAAGATTATAGCCAACAAAGATACTGATGAGATAATTGGACAAGTGAATTGGTATTGGAAGTCAATAGAAACCTTGTGGATGGAAGTTGGAATTGTTATTTTTAATGAAAATTATTGGGGAAAAGGTATAGGTCATTTAGCTTTAAAAATGTGGATTAATGAAATATTTGATGAGAATCCAGAACTTATTAGAATTGGATTATCAACTTGGTCCGGAAATACAAGAATGATGAAGCTTGCAGAAAAGCTTCAGTTAAAAAAAGAAGCAGTATATAGGAAAGCAAGAATTGTTAACAATGAATATTATGATTCTATCAGCTATGGAATATTAAAAGAAGAATGGGAAGTTATACAAGATAAGTTATAATAGAATCAAAATATTTAGATGAAATAGAAATGGAGGACATATGATTGGATTTATATTAGGAACATCTGAAGGAAGAAAGATTTTAGAATTAATAAATAAATATACAAATAATATTGCGGTTTCTACGGCAACAACATATGGTGGAGAGCTTCTTAAGGAATTTGATATAAAAGTTTTAAATACAAAGCCATTAAATAAGGAAGAAATGTTAAGTTGGATTAAGGTAAATGAAATTGAAGTTTTAGTAGATGCTTCACATCCATATGCCCAGGAAGTAACAAAAACGGCCTTACAATGTACGAAAGAGCTTAATATTAAATTCATAAGGTACGAAAGAGAAGGTGCCTTAGAAAACATAACTGATGAAGATATAATAAGAGTTAATGATTATGATGAAGCTATTGAAATAATAAAAAAAATAAATGGGAATGTTTTAAATACAACGGGCGGAAATAATGTTGTTAAATTTTTGGATTTAGATTTTAATTATAGGATTATACATAGAATTTTACCGTCACCTAAAGTTTTAAATAAAATAGTAGAAGCTAGAATAAGTATAAAAGATATTATTGCAATGCAGGGGCCAATATCCTATGAACTTGAAAAGGGATTTATTGAGCAGTATAAAGTTAAAGCAATATTGACGAAGGATAGTGGAATTGAAGGCGGAGTATTAGAAAAATATAAGGCTGTTAAGGACGCTCATATTAAGTTAATTGTGATTGAGAAACCAAAGTTTACAGGAGAATTGGTGTTTAAAGATGAAGAGGAATTGATTAACTATTTAGTAAAGGCAATTTAATACATAGTTTTATATAAGCTTATTTATACAAGCTGAGTTGTAAAAATTAATGAAGACTTATATGATAATTTTAAGCAATGGATTTTAATGGATAATAATTATTGATTAAAAAATATTAATATATTATAATAAAGAAAAACAATTTGATTGATAAAGGGAGTTGGATTTAATGAGCGTTAAGGAAAAGGTATTAGAAGTTATGAAAGAAGCAGGGAAACCTGTAAGTGCCGGTGAGGTTGAAAAATTATCTGGCTTAGATCGTAAGGAAATTGATAATGCATTTAAAGAATTAAAAAAAGAAAGCGCCATTGTATCACCAGTGCGTTGTAAATGGGAACCAGCAAATTAGAAATATGATTAGGTAATTCACAAGCTTAAAGTGAAAAGTTATAAATTGAGTATGAAAGTTAGAGATTAGATTGTTAGAAATTGTCTTGTAATTTTCTCCTTGATTTATAGTTTTTCACTTTTTATTTTAAAGAATTTATAAAGTTATTAGGTAGAAGTTTTCATGAATTATATATCTTAATTAAATAAAATATAATCGTATGCTTACAATATAGAGGTTTTAAAGTTTAGCTAAAAAATAGCATAGTTTTTCATTTTTTGATATATTTAATATGTAGATGAAACTATAAGTTTATATTAATTAGTCTTTATAAGTTATAATAAAAAAGATATGTAGTATATAAGGGAGTTACTTAATAACATGGTGAAAAAAAAGAATAATTTCAAGAAGAAAAGCAGAGAAGTATTGCTAATAATTTTTATTATGTTTACAGGAATTATTGGACTGCGATTATATGAAGGATATAATGAAAAATATAAGGATATTAATTTGGAGGGACTAGATACAAAAAGGTACATACAAGCAGCAGATAGTGCAAGTGAAGATAAACTTCAGATTAACTGGCAGTATATGGCGGCAATTGATGGTGTGAGATATAAAAATGATTTTTCTAAGATTACAGATGAAAGCTTAAAGAATCTCGCAAATATGTTTATAGAAAAAAATAGTACAAGCTCTAAAATTAAAAATAATGAGTATAGATTAGTTGAGCTTGATGAAGTATTAAGTAAGTTATCATTAAATGAAACAGAAAAGGAAAAGGTACAGCATTACATAGAAAATCTGAAATATACAGGAACTCAAAAAAATACGTTAAATGATTCTTCTAAGCAGGATTTTATTAAGGAATTATATCCTCAGGCAGCAGAAATATATGATAAATATGGAGTGCTTCCTTCAATATCAATTTCTCAAGCAATATTGGAAAGCGGATGGGGAAAATCAGACCTTAGTGTAAAAAGTAACAATTTATTTGGAATAAAAGCAGACCCTAGCTGGAAGGGAAAAAAGATTAAGATGAATACTTCAGAATACTATAATAAAAAAATTATTGATGACTTTCGTGTTTATGATAGTCATGAAGATTCAATGAAGGACTATGGAGAATTTCTTAATAATAATAAAAGATATAAACAAAGTGGGGTCTTTGAAGCCACTCAGTATTTAAAGCAAGCAAAGGCAATAGAAAATGCTGGTTATAGTACTGTACAAAATGACAAAGGTGAAGATATTTATGCAGAGTTATTAATTGGAATTATTCAAGAACAAAATCTTCAGCTTTTGGATTATGAATGTGAGATGAAATATTTTAATAAAAACTAATAAGTTTTTAAATAAAAAGGGGATAATTATGATGGAGTATAATTTAGAACAATTAAATAGTATTATAAATGAAATAAAAGATGTTAATAAAGAAATAATAATAGAGGCAGATAAAAGAATGACTTCCCTTGCAAAGCCACTAAAAAGTTTAGGTAAATTAGAAGATATGTCAATAAAACTAGCTGGAATTACAGGCAAAATAAAAAATAATATAAATAAAAGGGCAATTATAATAATGTGCTCAGATAATGGTGTGGTTGAAGAGGGAGTTGCATCATCACCTCAATCTGTAACATTGGCTCAAACAATTAATTTTACAAAAGGATTAACTGGGGTTGCAGTACTTGCAAAAGCAAATAATACAGAACTTATGGTTGTGGATGTAGGAATAAATTGTGATTTTGAGCATCCAAAGGTCATAAACAAAAAGATAAGGAAATCAACATACAATATGGCTAAGGGGCCTGCCATGAGCTATGATGAAGCTGTAAAAGCAATTTTAATTGGAATTGAATGCGTAAAGAATGCGAAAAACTCAAGGTACGAAATACTTGGTGTTGGAGAAATGGGAATAGGTAATACATCAACAAGCAGTGCAGTACTTTCATCATTAACTAATATCAATGTGGAAGAGGTTGTTGGAAGAGGAGCTGGAATTACAGATGAGGCTTTCGAGAAAAAGAAAGAAGTTATAAAGATTGCTATAGAAATAAACAATCCAATAAAAGAAGATCCAATAGATGTGGTTTCTAAAGTTGGAGGTTTTGATATAGCAGCTATGGCTGGGGTATTTTTAGGTGCTGCTTATTATAAAATTCCCGTTGTAATAGATGGATTTATATCAGCGGTTGCAGCACTTGTAGCTTTTAGGTTAAATCATAAAGTAAAAGAATATATGTTTACTTCACATGATTCCAAAGAGTTGGGATTTAAAGCAACAATGAAAGAACTTGGTCTAAGTCCAATATTAAATTTAGATATGGGACTAGGTGAAGGCAGCGGCTGTCCGTTAGCATTTTCTATACTTGATTCTGCATGTGCAATAATGAATAATATGGCAACCTTTGAAGAAGCTGAAATTGATGACAGCTATTTAGATGAACTTAAAGCAATGAAAAAGTAGAAAGGATGAATAATATGGAATTGGGATTAATTCATATTTATTGTGGTGATGGAAAGGGCAAGACTACAGCAGCTATGGGCCTTGGAATGAGAGCGGCTGGCAGAAATAAAAAGGTACTATTAACTCAATTTTTAAAAGATAATGATACAGGTGAACTGATTTCAATTGAAAAGATTGGTGAAAACTTTAAAGTATTTAAAGGAGCACCAGTTAAAAAATTCTTTAAATTCATGACAGAAGAAGAGCAAATCGCAACTAAAAATGAACATGAAAATAGATTTGAAGAAGTTACTAAAAAAGCTATTGATGAAAAAATTGATTTACTGATATTAGATGAAATAATAGCTTCCACTAATTTAGATTTAGTTTCTCTAGAGGAAGTAGTAAGCTTTCTAGAAAATAAACCTGAAGACTTAGAAGTTGTATTAACAGGTAGAAATCCAAATGAAAAATTAATTGAGCTTGCAGATTATGTTTCGGAAGTAAAGGCTATAAAACATCCTTATGAAAAAGGAATAACTTCAAGAATAGGTATAGAGAAGTAATAGGAGTATGAATTATTTAATAATTGGTGGATCGAAAAGCGGCAAGTCAGAATTTGGAGAAAGGATAGCTCTAAGTTTAAATAAGGATAAGGTAGTATATGTTGCTACCATGAAGCCTTATGATAAAGAAGATGAGAAAAGAATAAATGCACATATAGAAAATAGAAAAGGCTTAAATTTTATGACACTGGAAAAAGAAAGAGATCTGCATGAAATAATAGACAATATTGATTCTAAGGATACGGTACTAATTGACAGTATTACATCTCTTTTAACAAATGAAATGTTTTTTGAAAATGAAATAATAATGAATGTGTCAGTTAATATATTAAAAGGTTTAAAGAAAATAATAGCAGGAAGCAAAAATACTATTATCATAAGCGACTACATTTTTAATGATGCAATAAAATATGATGAGATAACTGAAGGATTTAAAAAAGAACTAGCTATAATAAATAGAGAGTTAGTAAAGATTTGTGATAATGTCATAGAATGCAGCTTTGGAAATATTAAATATCATAGGGAGAAAATCAATGAAAAAACTTTATAAAGGATTCATTATGGCATTAAGTATGTTTACTGTACTTCCAACACCATATGTTGAATGGGATGACGAGGGAGTTAAAAATATGATGAAGTTTTATCCCATAATTGGAGCAATTGTTGGAGGAATATGGAGTGTTGTATATTATTTAATTAATATTCTGAAGGTTTCATTAGTATTAAAAAGTGCAGTAATCATGATAGTACCATTTGTAATAACAGGAATGCTGCATTTAGATGGTTTTATGGATGTTTGTGATGCAATTTTGTCAAGGAGAGATAAAGAAGAAAAACTTAGAATATTGAAGGATTCAAAGATTGGTGCTTTTGCGGTAATATCTTTATTGATTTTATTTTTTCTGCAATTTGGCGGCATATATTCTATTGTAGAGAAAAACATTCATTTTTATATACTAATCTTGATTCCAATAGTAAGCAGGTCTACTACAGCGTATTTTTTATTAAGCAGAACTACCATAAAAGAAAGTACCCTAGGAACATATTTTAAAAAAGGAACTAATATTACAGATAGAATTATTATGGTTATAGCATTGTTAGTGATGCTTGTAGCAGCATTTGCTTTCTTGAAATATGAGGGAATTATATTAGAATTATTAATAATCCTTGGAGTTACATGGGCAGTTGAAAAATGCAAAAAAGAATTTGGAGGAATATCAGGTGATGTTGCGGGGTTTGCCCTCGTTATAGGAGAAGTTACAGGAATACTGGCTTTAGCAATAATATTATAGATATATATAGTAATAGATTATATATATGTTGAGTTTTGAGGTGGCAAATAATGATCTTAGTCTTTGGCGGAGCCTATAATGGGAAGCTTGAATTTGTGAAAGAGAAATATGACATAAGTAATGAAGAAATATTTTTTTGCGAAGATGAGAATTTAGAATTTGAAAAAAAAGTCATATGTGGCCTGCATATGCTTACAAGAGCATGTATTTTAAAGAAGCTAGATCCTTTGGAACAGCTAAAGAATAATATGGAGTTATTACAGGGCAAGATAATAATCTGCGATGAAATAAATTCAGGGATTGTTCCAATGGAAAAGTTAGATAGAGAATGGAGAGAAGCAACAGGACGTATATTACAGGTTTTAAGTAAAAATTCTTCGGAAGTATACAGAATATTTTTTGGAATTGAAGAAAAAATTAAGTAATTGGTAAGGATGATATATGAAAAAAATAGAATTATATTTAATTAGACATGGAAAAACTTATTGTAATGAAAAACAATTATATTGTGGAAAAAGTGATGTTGATCTAAGTGAAAATGGTATTAATGATTTAAAGGAAATTTTAAAAAACGTTAGATATCCAGAGTGTGACTTTTACTTTACAAGTGGAGCTAAAAGGGCAAATCAAACTCTAGAGATTATTTGTCCTGAAAAAAAATATAATATATTAGAACACTTTTTTGAATATAATTTTGGAGATTTTGAGTTAAAAGGATATGAAGAGTTGAAATTACTAAAAGAATATACAAGCTGGATAGAGGATGAGGAAGAAATTATTAAATGTCCAAATGGAGAAAGCAGGGGAGAGTTTAAAAAAAGAATAAAAGAAGCATTTATAAGCCTTGTAAAATATTTAGCTAAAGAGGAGATGCATTCAGCACTAGGGGTGATTCATGGCGGAAGTATAGGAATGATACTAGAAATGCTGTATGATGATAATAAGAAATTTTACGAATGGCAGCCTAAGAATGGTGAAGGATATAAGATGATCATTTATATGGATGATGATAATGAAAGATTTACAATAGATGAGGTTAGGCATATTTAAAAGGAGGCATATATGATTGAACTTTCAATAGGGTTTTTGCTAGATTTAATAATTGGAGACCCTAATAATCCACTTCACCCTGTAAGGGGAATTGGGTATCTTACTAAAAGATTAGAGATGATATTTAGAAAAATTTTTAAAAAGCAATTAAAACTTGCTGGTCTTATAACCTGGATTTTAACAATTGCAATTACATTTGCAGTTACTTTGGGAATTAGTGTTATCTCTAAAAAAATTAATATTTATTTTGGAATTATAGTAGAAGGGATTTTAATATATTTTTGCATATCCTCAAAGGCTTTAGTGGTTGAAGGATATAAAGTCATTAAATTTTTATTAAAAGACGATATAGTTGGTGCACGAAAGCAACTTTCCTTTATTGTTGGACGCGATACTGGAAGTTTGGATAAAGAAGGTATAATAAGAGCAGTTGTAGAAACTATAGCAGAAAATATGGCAGATGGAGTAATAGCACCTTTATTTTATGCAGGAATCTTTGGAGCACCTTTAGCTTTTGCCTATAAAGCAGTAAACACTATGGATTCAATGTTTGGTTATAAGAATGATGAATATATGGAATTTGGATACTTTCCAGCAAAATTAGATGATATTTTTAATTATATTCCGGCTAGAATAACAGGAATATTAATTGTGATATCAGCTGCAATATTAAGATATGATTATAAAAATAGCTATAGGATCTTTAAAAGAGATAGGTATAATCACACAAGTCCAAATAGTGCACATCCGGAGGCAGCAATGGCAGGAGCTTTAGGAGTTCAGCTTGGAGGAGCTAATTACTACTTTGGAAAACTTGTAGAAAAGCCTACAATAGGAGACAAAATTAAGGAAATAAATATTGATCATGTGAGTAAAACATCTAAAGTATTATATTTATCTTCTTTTATATGTTTTGTTCTTATATTGTTAGTTAGAGTGACAATAAAACTATATTAAGTTGTAAATAAGTAAAATTAGCAATGTATAATTTATGATGGGGGAACTGTTATGGCAAGCTTTGGGCATGGAGGAAATGCAAAAGAAATAAGTAGAAAAAATAAGCTGGAATATGATAAAATAATTGATTTTTCAGCGAATATAAATCCTTTGGGAATGGCGGATAGTATAAGAAAAGAAATTATAGAGAATCTGAATCAAATTGAAAAATATCCTGATATAACTTACTTTGAACTAAAGGCTGCAATTAGTAAATTTGAAAATGTAAATGCAGAGAATATAATATTAGGAAATGGTGCGGCAGAAGTATTATTTAATGTGGTTAGAGGAATTAAGCCTAAAAATGCACTTGTCTTGGCACCTACTTTTTCGGAATATGAAGAAGCTATAAGGGCTGTAAATGGCGAGATTATTTATTATAGATTAATGGAAAAAAATGATTTTCATATACAGGATGATATTTTAGATTATATAAATAGCAAATTAGATCTAATATTTATATGCAATCCAAATAATCCAACAGGAGTTATAACCTCAAAAGACTTATTAATAAAAATTCTATTTAAAGCAAAACAAAATAATGTTATTGTTATAATAGATGAATCTTTTTTAGATTTTATAGAAGAAGATTTATCGATGGCGTCATACATAAATGAATATTATAATTTAGTTATAATAAAGTCATTAACAAAATTCTTTGCTCTTCCAGGCCTAAGAATTGGTTATGGACTATGTAAAAGCTATATTTTAAAAGAAGAGTTAGAGAAGATAACTCCGGCCTGGAATATAAATGTTTTAGCTGAAGTAGCTGTAAAAGCAGGGCTTAATGATAAAAAATATATAAGCCAATCCAGAAAATGCTTAATAAGTGAAAGAGAATATTTATATAAAGAACTAAAACAGATTAATGAATTAAAGGTATATGAACCAAGTGTAAATTTTATTCTCCTTAAAACACTTATTGAAGTTGATTTAAAGATTGAACTTTTAAAAAAGAATATTTTAATTAGAAGTTGTAGCAATTATAATGGTTTAAATGATAGTTATTATAGAGTTGCGGTAAGAAACCATGAAGAAAATCTTATATTAATAAAGAATCTAAAGAAAATATTTGAAGGAAATGGAAAAAGAGAGTAATATAAGATATATATTAAAACTCAGCATAAAAAAATGACCTGTATTGCATATAATAAATGGATGAAAGTTCATTTTTAGGTGCCTAAGTTTGAGGGGAGTAAATAAATGGATAAAAAAAGTATAATGTTTTTAGGTACAGCGTCTTCTGTTGGGAAAAGTACTTTAGTAACAGCCCTATGTAGATATTTGAAAAATTTAGGTGTAAAAGTAGCTCCTTTTAAGGCTTTAAATATTTCATTGAATTCCTATGTTACAAAAGATGGATTGGAAATGGGAAAATCACAAATAGTACAAGCAGAAGCTTGTAAAGTTGAACCAAATGCTTTAATGAATCCAATATTATTAAAACCTAGTGGAGATTATACACAAGTAATTGTAAAAGGAAAGGTCTTTTGTAGAATTGATCCATATAAATATAAAGAACTTACTGAGACTTTAAAAATGCAAGTTAAAGAATCTTATGAGAAATTAAGTGAAGACTATGATATAATTGTGTTAGAAGGTTCTGGAAGTTGTGCTGAAATAAATCTAAAAGATGGTGATGTTTCAAATATGTCCATGGCTGAAATAGCAGATGCACCAGTAATTTTAGTCTCAGATATTGATAGGGGTGGAGTTTTTGCTTCAATTGTTGGAACTATTCAATTATTATCTGAATCAGAAAGAAAAAGGATTCAAGGTGTAATAATAAATAAGTTTAGAGGAGACATGAAGTTATTTAAACCTGCAATAAAACAGCTTGAAGAAATTATAAATATTCCTGTACTTGGAGTTATGCCCTATGAAAAGTTCGATATTGAAGATGAAGATAGTGGAATTGAGAAAATAGGAAATAACCAAGAAGAAGGAATTGTAGATATAGCTATCGTTAAACTTTCACATATGTCAAATTTCACAGATTTTAATGTTTTAGAGGGAATGCCAGGAGTAACAGTTAGATATATAACTAAACCAAACGAGCTAAAGAATCCGAATTTAATAATAATACCTGGAACCCAAAATACAATTGAAGATTTAAGAAATATAAAGGAAAATAAGCTCTTTGATAAGATAAAAGAAGCTAAAGAAAATGGAACTCCTATATTTGGTATATGTGAGGGGTATCAAATGCTTGGAACTTTAATTCTTGATAAGTTGGGAGTTGAAGGAAATATTTGCCAGGAAGATGGCTTTGGTTTTTTGGACATAAAGACAAGATTTAATGAGGCGAAAATTACAAAGCAGACTCAGGGAAAAATTTTATGTGATCTTAATTTAATAAAATCTATAGAAGGTATTATAATAAAAGGTTATGAAACCCACAATGGAATAAGCAAGGTTGGAAAAAAAGTGATGCCATTTATAACTGATTTGGATGGAACTATCGTAGGAGTATGTGATAAAGAAAAGATGGTTGCAGGAACTTATCTTCATGGGATATTTGATTCGGAAAAATTTATGACTTCGTTTGTAAAATCGTTAAGAGATAAGAGCAGCATAAAATTTTCAGAGGAAGTAATCATTCAAAAGATAAATGAATATAAGGATAGCGAATATGATAAATTAGCTAAGGTATTTGAAGAAAATATCGATATATATAAATTAAGAGGCATAATGAATATATAGGATTTGGAGGAAAGGTATGCTAACAGTTACAGAAGAAAGATTATTAAAGTATATAGAAGAGCGAGCAAGAGAAAATGTTAAAGGAAAAACTTTTTATAAGATGACTGATGTATTAGAACAAGCTTTTTGGATATCAGAAGATAGAGCATATGAAGTACTAAGGAATATAATTTCAAGAAAAAATATAGGAAATTCTAAAGAAGCGATTATAAATGAATATATTGATATGTTAAAAAAAGGATATGGATCAATACAAGAACAAGTAGAAGTATTTGGTGGAGATAAAGTACAAGGTGTGTTATATACTGCAGAGAGAAGATTGAAAAATTTTGGAGGCGGATCATTTTTAGATATTTTAAGAGAAGTTTATAAAGTTCCAGATGAAGAAATAATGGAATTGACAGAAAAGTATTTAAATTATTTAAACTCTCCGCTATTTTTATTTAAATTAGAAAAAGAAACCTTCCATAAATTTTTAGAATCAGACCTTGAAGAGTTAGATAAACAATTTAATAGATTTATGAATTTATAAATCTATTAAATTGTATTTTGTATGTAAAGGAATAAAAGAAATACCAAGTGTTATGTTATGAGGATTTAGTTCAAGAAATATTTTAGAACTAAATCTTTTTTTGTATCTATACCTCTAATTTTTGATTATATAATTGTGAGATGTTATTAAATGAATTACTTACGGATTCAAATACCTCTACAATGCAGGGCTCAAAGTGAGTTCCTGAAGAATTTATAATTATATCTACTGCTTTTGAGTGCGGAAAAGGTTTCTTATAAGGCCGTTTTGAGGTTAGAGCATCATAGACGTCAGCAACAGCCATAATTCGAGCACATAGAGGGATGGAGTAACCAGAAATACCAGATGGATAGCCGGTTCCATCCCACTTTTCATGATGGCAAAGGGCCATATCTCTTGCTACATATAAAAAATTCTCACCATACGTTGCATCAATAACTTTCTGAAGTGCCATACCACCTAATGTTGTATGTTGTTTCATATAATCACGTTCATTTTTATCAAAGTCACCTTGCTTTAAAAGAATGCTATCAGAAATTCCTATTTTCCCAATATCATGAAGTGGAGCGGAACGGATGATATTATGAATATACTCTTCTGTCAGAATATCCGTATAAAGTCCGGCTTTAAGCATGGCATTTACTAAAATTTCAAGATACTTAGCAGTTCTTTTAATATGACCACCTGTTTCACCATCTCTACATTCAACTAATTCTGCTAGACCTACAACCATACTATCTTGAAGTTTTTCTATGGTTTTTGTTTTTTCGGCAGCAAGAACTTCAAGATTTTTTCTATAAGCTGTAAGTTCCAAATGAAGTCTAATTCTGCTTAGCATTAATTCAGGAACAAAAGGTTTGCTAATAAAATCTAAAGCACCAAGTCTAAGACATTTTAGCTCACTTTCGATATCATTTAAAGCTGTTAAAAATATTATAGGTATTTTCTTTAATCTATCAATCGATTTTATTGTGCTAAATAGTTCATATCCATTAATATTAGGCATATTAATGTCAAGCAATATTAAATCTGGAGTAAATTTTGATAAAAAATTCATTGTTTGAGTAGCAGAAGTAAGCAAAGTAATTTTATAATATGGTTTCAAAGCTTGCTCTGCAAACTTCAAATTTAGTACATTATCATCTACAATTATGATATGATCCATATATTATCCCCCTCATTTTTAGCAATATAACTTCAATAAATACATTTTTTGTTTATATAGCAATCTAGTTATTATTGAAAATATTTTGCTGTATAATTATGCATTGGTATACATAGAAAGTAAAAGTAAGTTTACGATTTTAAATAAGGTATACCGATTACATCCCTAATATAATATCTTAAATTTAGTTTATGAATTATGTTATTTATTCTTTATAAAAAATTTTTACAATACCCTAGTAATATTTTAGCAGAAAAATGGTATTAAGTAAAAGATAATGTAATTTAATGCAATTAAATCGATGATTTCTTTAATATAAAGAAATCATCGATTTAATATTTTAGAGTATTTAATACTACAAGTGGTATTAAGCTCATTATGAGACAAATGAAGTTTTTATAAATTAAGTTACTTTAAAACTCTAAGTATTGCTAATAAGATGAGTAGTACTCCGGACAACCAGGATAATTCGAAATGAATTTTTTGTGCGAATCTTCTTCCGAGAAAAACGCCGATGGATACTAAAAGAGTTCCCATGATAAAGCATAAAATAAGAACTTGAATGTAATTGATATTGCATAAGCTTGAACCAATTCCTACGGTAAGACTATCTAGAGATAAAGCTAAGGCTAAATAAAAAGATTCCTTAACATTTAAACATTTAGAGTTATCAAAATCAGCCTTAATTTCATCTGCATATACCTGTAAAACAAATTGAAAATCAAAAAGTTTAAAAGTGAGAGGCCTGTCAGATTTTGAACATTTAAAAATATATGCTTTAAAAATATATTCAAATAATCTATATATCCCAAGCAGCATTAAAAGGAAGAAACCTAAAAGCATTGGAATATTACCTGGAAGAAGGTTTTTAAATATAGATCCAATAAATAAGGAACAAGCAAGAGTAAGGGTACAGACTAAGTTAATTATTAGTATACATAGAGGAGGAATACGAATTTTTGATGTACCATAAGCAATGCTTGCAACAAAAGAATCTATACATAAAGAGGATACTAATAATAGAGATTCGAGCATAAATATTACCTCATAAAGTGTTAGATACAATTCATGATATGAAAAAAAGATATTATTAGTTACAAAATTAGTATGGATATAACAAGTGAATTATACACGTTGAAACAGTTATAAAGCCAATTAATCAGTTTAGTAAATCAAATTAATGATAATATATTAAAGTTAATATTTAAGAAGATGAATTTCATGTTATAATTTATACAGAGATTTGTTGTAATTAACTTAAAGAATAAAATAAATAACTAACAAATGGGGGAAAAATATGTACAAACTAATTGCACTAGATATGGATGGAACACTACTTACAACAGATAAGAGAGTTTCAGAAAAAAACAAAGCAGCCATAAAGGAAGCGGAGGCAAAGGGAGTAAAGATAGTATTAGCATCAGGGAGACCTCTAATTGGAATAACTAAATATTTAAATGAGCTTGATTTATTAAAAGATGACGATTATGTACTTAGCTTTAATGGAGGATTAGTTCAAAATACGAAGACTCAGAAAGTTGTATCTGAACTTCCATTAAAAGGAAAGGATCTAAAGAATATATATAAGATTAGTAAAGAACTTAATATTAATATTCATGCTTTTTCTGCAAAAGATGGATTGATCACACCTAAAATCAGTCAATATACAGAACATGAGGCAGATATAAATGGAATTGAAATTAATATAAGAGATTTTAATGAAATTGATGATGAAGAAGATATTATAAAAGTTATGATGATAGACCCACAAGAAATATTAGATCCAGCTATAAAAAAATTACCAGCTGAACTTTATGAGAAGTACAGTGTATTTAAAAGTGCACCATTTTTCTTAGAGTTTACCAATAAAGAAGTAGATAAAGGACTTGGGCTTAAGAAACTTGGCGAGTATCTTGGAATAAAGAAGGAAGAAATTATAGCCTGTGGAGATGCAGGAAATGATTTATCAATGGTAAAATATGCTGGGCTTGGAGTTGCTATGGAGAATGCAACCAAAGAAGTTAAGGAGGTAGCAAATTTTATTACTACATCAAATGACGAAGATGGTATTGCAAATGTAATAGAAAAATTTATTTTAAATGAATCTGTATAAGAAAGTATTATAATTAAATAGACTAAAGAAAAAGTATGTACAATGCACAATGATTCAAAGTTATAAAAAAATAGATAAGTTGTAACAATTTAAGGGAGAGGAAAAATGTGAGATTAGTCCCGATTGAAAGCGTAAAACCTAATACAGTGCTAGGCAAAACATTATATGATGTTGAGGGAAGAGTTTTACTTAGAGCTGGAATTGTTTTAAGAGAAAATACAATTGCAAAGATAAAAGAGATAAATATTTTATCTATATATATAGTTGATAAATATAGCAATGAAGAAATTGAAGATATCATTAAGCCGGAAATAAGGCAGAAGACAATTATGACTATAAAAGAGGCTTTCTCAAATATAGGAAGGCTTAATAGCGGTGATGCATTAAGAAATAAAGAGAGCGATTATACGTGGCAGGAGCAAAGTTATTTTTATAATATAGGAAAAATGGCAGTCAGCATAGTTGAAGATATATTGAAACGCAAAGACGTATTACTTGCACTAGTGGATATAAGAAGTATGAATAATTATACGTATTCGCACTCAGTAAATGTTGCTGTAATTTCACTTACAATAGGAATTGCATTTCAATTTCCAAAGAAGAAGTTAGAGGCACTTTGCATAGGAGCTTTGATTCATGATATTGGAAAATCAATGTTACCAAAAGAGATTTTGTGGAAACAGAATATTCACTGTGAACTGACTGAAGAAGAGGAAGAACTAGTAAAGAACCACCCAAGGCTTGGATATAAATATCTATCAAACACATATAACATAAATAGTTTAAGCAAGATAGTGGTTTTGCAGCATCATGAAAGAATTGATGGTAAAGGTTACCCAGATGGTTTAAGCAAAGAAAATATCGTTGATTTAAGTAATATTGTAAGTATTGCAAATGCTTATGATAATTTATCAACAGATTTGCCAGGAAAGAGGGCAATGTTTCCAAGTGATGTTTTAGAATATTTGATGTCTAATGCCGGAACAATGTTTGACCATGATATTGTCAATGTTTTTTGCAAAATAGTTATCCCATATCCAAAAGGAACAATAGTAGAGCTAAGCACAGGTGAAACAGCTATAGTTGAGGAAACAAAGCCAGGCTTTCCCTTAAGGCCAACAGTAAGAATAATTGAAAGCCCTAGAGTAAGCAGAATTGATGATAAAACTGAATTGATTAAAGAAATTTCAATTGTAATTACTAGAGTAAAACATCAGTTAGAGTGATTACATTATAAATCTCCTTTAAAAGCTCGAGATTCTAAGTTTTTATATTTTCGAACTTTTAAAAGGAGATTTTATTTTTACTTAATTTCTATTGTTTTTTATTAATAGATTAAAAGAAGGCTTTATTCGTACACTTATTATTCACAAATATCTATGAACTTAAAATTAATAACATCAAATAGTCCTTTATCTGTAATTTTTAATTCAGGTATTACAGGTAATGATAAGAATGATAAAGTCAAAAATGGATTAAAAGTAATGTCGGGAGCTATTATTTTAATTGCCGAATGAAGATTATCCAAATTTGTTTGAATTTCAGTATATTTTCTACTTGTCATAAGGCCGCCAATTTCAAGTTTTATTTGTGCTAGAATAGTTTGATTTTTGACAACTATAATTCCACCTTGCATTTTCTCTAACTCTTTAGCTGCAAATAACATGTCATTATCATTTACTCCAGCAATTATTAAGTTATGGGAATCATGGGCAATGGTGGTTCCAATTGCTCCTTCTTTAAGTCCTAAACCATTCAATATTCCAAGGCCTATATTTCCAGAAGCCTTATGTCTTTCTATGACTGAAATTTTTATTAAATCATCTTTTAAAGATGAGGTGAAATATTTAGAATTATTACTTTTTATTGAGTCAATATTCGAAATGTTAAGTTTTAAATGTATGCTTTCAAGCTTGTTTGGAATTATTTTGATTACATTTAATAAGTTAGAAGATTTATTTTCTATATCAATTCTAAAATTATCTGTATTTATATTTGGAAGGTTTACAGAATTACTGGTATAGATATTTTTATAAAAATATCTATTTGAGTCATTATCATAATCCATTAGTTTATTATCATCAACAACAAGCTTACCTTCTTTGTAAACTTGAGAGATTTTAAATTGCTCTAAGTTACTAAGTAGAATAAAATCAGCTATATATCCTGGTGCTATTGCCCCTTTATTAGTTAGCTTGTATATATTGGCTGGATTAATGGTAGCCATTTGAATTGCAGTTGGAGGTCTTAAACCATTTTTTATTGCATAAACTATTGAACTATTAATTGATCCATTATTGGCAATATCATCAATATGTTTATCATCAGTACAAAAACAGAATCTATCGCTATTACGTTCATTAACAGCAGGCAATAACTCCTTTAAGTTTTTAGCTACAGTACCCTCTCTCATTAAAATGTACATTCCTCGTTTAACTTTTTCAATTGCTTCTTCAGCATTAGTGCATTCATGATCTGTTAAAATTTGAGCACTTCTATAGGTATTAGCCATCATAGGGGAAAAACCTGCACAGTGACCATCAATGACTTTATTATTATTTATAGCATCGTAAATTTTATCTATCATATTTTTTTCACAATTTACTATTGCAGGATAATCCATAATTTCAGCTAAACCTAAAACTTTATTGTTTTTATAATAACTTATTAGGTCTTTGGCTAACAAAATTGCACCGGAATTTTCAAAACTGGTACCAGGAACGCAAGAAGGTAGCATAAAATATATATCAAAAGGAATGTTTTTTGAAGAATCAAGCATAAAATTTATTCCATCAGTACCTAATACATTTGATATTTCATGTGGATCAGCAATAACAGAAGTTATTCCATTTAGTAAAGCTAATTTAGAATATTCTTCAGGAGTTACAAGGCTTGATTCAATATGACAGTGAGCATCAATAAGTCCAGGGCAGATATATTTATTAGTACCATCTACAATTTTACATGCATCATATTCTCCAATACCAACAATATAACCATCTTTAATTCCAATGCTATCTATAAACAAATCTTTATCAAAAACATCGATTATAGTAACATTTTTTATTGTTAAATCACATTTAATATTTTTATTTGAAGCCTTAATATGATTAATTAGATTTTCTCTTTTCAAAATAAGATCCTCCTTTTCTAAAGTTGAAATTATTATATGTATAATCTCTCTTTAAGATATATTTACTTATCATTATTTAAATAAATTAATATTGACAAAAATAGAAAAGGTTTGCTTAAAGATAAATATCTATTTTAGAATAGCATATTATTTATATAGAACAAGGCTACATAAGTAATGTAACCTTGTTAATATAATACTATGCGAATTCTATACAAGTAGGTGTAGGAATATTTTCAGATTTAATATAGGTTAGGCTGCCGGTTGTTTGATCAATAGAGAATATAGATATATTATCAGAGTTTTCGTTTGCACAAAGCAGGAAATTTCCTGTTGGATCAATTTGAAAATCCCTGGGTGAATTTCCTTCGGAAGAACAAGCATCTACAAATGTCAGTTTTCCATTTTCCTGATTTATAATAAATAAACTTAAAGTATTACTTCCTCGATCTGAAGTATATAAGAATCTATTGTTTTTATGTATACGAATGGCAGCACCAGATTTTTTATCATTATAATTTTTAGGTAAACTACTTAGAGTTTGGATATTTTCGAAAGGAATTTCTGCTTCAGAATTATATTTTAAAACAAAAATTTCTGAAGTTAATTCACTTAAAACGTAATAAAATGGCTTTAGTTTTGAATAAGTAATATGTCTAGGGCCTGTTCCAGCAGGAAAAGAATGACTGATATCATCTTTTTTTAGAAGTTTCCCGTTTTCTAAAGTATAAATTATCATCTTATCAATTCCTAAATCAATTGATACAATATATTTTTGATCATCTGTGAACATTGAACAATGAATATGCGGTTTCTCTTGTCTTTCGGTATGTAGGCTATGGCCAGAATGGCTTCCAGTCAAAGGAGGGTTTAAAATAAAACCATCCAAGGTATTGTAGACAAGCATCTTATTTTCATGGTAGTTTGATGAAATTAATATATTGTTAGTATCACTTAGACTGACATGACAAGGTTGTTTTTCCTCAGAGAGATTATAATTAATTAAATTAAGCTTGCTTTTTTCATTCCAATATTTAAATGAGGATACCCCAGATTTTTCATCAATTTTACAAGTAGAATAAAGTATATGTCTTTCTTTATCAATACACAAATATGTAGGATTCTCGATTTCGTAAGCTAGATTGCTTTCTTCAATATGCCCATTGCTAGTATTGAACTTAATTCTATAAATTCCTTTACTTTTATTTTTTGTATAAGTTCCAATGAATCCAATTGTAGTGTCTTTTGTTGATATCATTACGTATGCCCCCTAGTATTAATATATTTATTAGTATAGCATAAATTATAGAAAATTTTTTCTTGAATTTACCTCTAATAATAAATTATATGAGAATTTAACTACTAAAATTAATTAAAATTATTACATATATGCTGCAATTGGTTCTATATATTTTACATCTAGATATTTACTTAGCCGATAGAATGCCCAAGTGTGATTTTATTATTGCAACATATATATTAAGCTAAGATATTGCTAAGGCATAGAATTTTGATATAATAATAACTATAAATAATAAGATTGAAAAAAAATTTTAATAAGAAATATAGCAATAAGAAGTACTACAATAAAGGGGGGAGCATAGGAATGCCAATAAAAATTCCTATAGAATTACCTGCATTTCAGGTTTTATCAAATGAAAATATATTTGTAATGAATAATGAGAGAGCTAATACACAAGATATAAGACCACTAAAAATAGCGATTCTTAATCTAATGCCTAAAAAGGTGGTGGCTGAAAATCAACTGCTCAGATATTTATCTAATACGCCGCTACAAGTAGAAATAACACTTATTCAAACTAAAACATATATTTCTCATAATACATCATCGGAGCACTTAAATAAATTCTATTGTTATTTTGAGGATATAAAAAATGAAAAATTTGATGGGCTTATAATTACAGGAGCTCCAGTTGAAAGAATGGAATTTGAAGAAGTCACATATTGGGATGAGCTTACTGAAATAATGGACTGGAGTAAGACTAACGTATTTTCCACTTTCTATATATGCTGGGCATCACAAGCAGGATTGTATTATCATTATGATATACCTAAATATGATTTGAAAGAAAAAATGTTTGGAGTATTTTCCCATTGGGTAAATGATGAGAAAGCTGATCTTACAAGAGGATTAGATGATATATTTTATGCGCCACATTCCAGACATACTGAAGTAAGACGTGAAGATATAGAAAAGGTTCCAGAGCTTGAGATTTTATCTGAATCTGAAGAAGCTGGAGTGTTTATTGTAGCAACCAAAGATAGAAGAAAAATTTTTGTTACAGGTCATATGGAATATGATAGAGACACATTAAAAGATGAATATATAAGAGATAAGGAAAAAGGCGAAGAGATAGCAATACCTAAAAACTATTTCAAAAATGATGATGTAAATGAAAGACCTCAATATATATGGAGAGGCCCTGCAAGTATAGTTTTTGGAAACTGGCTCAATTATTGTGTATATCAAAATACACCTTTTGATCTTAATAAGCTTTAAAATACAATATCATTATTAAGCAAATCTGCATAAGAAGTATAAATGGGACTCCAATTGTAAACTTCTTATGCTTTGTTTTATGCCTAAATGTAGACATACCAGCAAGCATCCCTATTGAACCTCCAAAAATTGAAAGTAAAATAAGAGTTTTTTCAGGTATTCTCCATTCTTTATGAATAGCTCTTTGCTTATCTATAAGCATGATAATAAATCCAATAAAATTAATTAGTAATAAATATATCAAAACGGTCTTTAGCATAAATTTCACTCCAATATAAATTATTTATGATAATAGGGCACATTATTCATTTTGATGTGCCTAATTTATTTTAGAACATAAATATGTTAAAGTCCATGAAATTTATATTTGAAATAATAGCAATGATTATAATTTTATTTATTGTCATATGTATTTAAATGATGATATTATTCGGAACTGATTTTAGCCGCCTAAAGTTACATCTTGCTCATTATACCAAGCTAAGGCGTTATAAAAATCTTCGTCTTTAAAATCAGGCCAATAATTATCCAAAATGTAAAAGTCTGAATATACGCACTGAACCGGTAATAAACCGCTAAGTCTTCTTCGACCACCCCATCTTATTACAAGATCTACCCTTGAAATATCTTTAGACCTTAGATATGGATGAATGTGCTTTTTGGATGTATCACTGTTTTTTAATAAATTTAGATCCCATTCCCAACCATAGTTTATTAGAAAATTTGCTCTTATTCCACCTAATCCGAATTTTTTTCTTTCAGTAAATGGTAATAATTCTTTTGGGAAGCAGCTGGATTCAGTGTTTCCAAGTACTAAAATTTCACAGTTTTCTTTTGTTAAAAGCATAACTGAGTCAATACAGGCTTTTGTAAAGGCTGCTTTTTGTTCCCTAGGACGTTTAGTATTATCTATTGTAAATCCATAGAAGGTTACTTCTTCAATATTTTCTTTTTGACATAGTTTAAATACTTCAAGTCCAGGATTTATTCCGTGATCGTAGCCGTTTTCTTTATTTAATGAATTAGATAAAGCCCAACGCCTATTACCATCAGGAATAATGCCGATATGTTTTGGAATTCGCATAATTTTATTTCACCTCTTGTATTAGTATTGACATTAAGAGTATAACCAAGTAATTTTAAAAAAATACATTCTTGAAAATGCGAATAAGCTATATATGGTGATTGAATGTCTATATTTGAATTCTAAGTTATAAATCTACTTCTTATATTGGATATCTGCTATGTAATTAATACGCTTTATAAGTAAATATTATCATACTATAAAATTTATTTGTTGGAAAAAGTGCGACTTATTTGATAAACTTAAGTGAGAGCCCAAATCTTGTATTTGGCTGCTCGAACTTACTCAGGGAGCGAATGTGAGTCGAGTTTCCTCTAAGAGCCCAAATCTTGTATTTGGCTGCTCGAACTTACTCAGGGTTTATAGACTCAAAATTTTGCATTTATCTAAAGATATACTATAATAAATTAAGTTTACTTTGGAAACCTAATTTATGCTTATTCTTGTAAGCTGAGAGTTTATAAAGGAAATAAGGAAATTAGCATATTAATTGAAAAGACATGTGAGGTGATAATGGATGATAGGCTTAATAGGTATTAAGAAAAATACTCCATTAGAAATTAGAGAAAAATTTATAATAAAAGCTAAGAAACATAATGAATATGTTGAAAAGCTGCTTAAAGAATTACAAGAAGTAGTGATTTTGGCTACTTGCAATAGAACAGAAATTTATTTTAATGCTTCATCAGATAAAAATGAAGAAGAATTATTAAAAGAGATTTTTGAAATATTTGATTGGAATTATGAATATAAAAGCTATATATTCATAGAAGCAAATGAAGATGCTTATAGGCATCTGTTTGAAGTTTGTTGTGGATTTCATTCTAAAATATTAGGTGAGGATCAGATTTTAGGGCAGGTCAAAGATGCTTATGAAGAATCATTAAATATTAAAGGTGTCTCTTTAGAATTGCATAGATTATTTCAAGAAGCCATTACTTGTGGAAAGAAATTTAGAAGAGATGCTAAGTTATTTGAAATTCCGGTATCTTCAGCGTCAATAGTAGCAAATGAAGCAATCGATCATAAATGTACTAGGTTTATGGTTTTAGGATATGGGGAAGTTGGACAATTAATCATGAAATATCTCCTTTCTCATAATGTTGAAGTTATTTATTTGGTAGTTAGGAATAGTAGAATAAAGGATGAAATATGTGATGAAAGGGTCAGAGTAATAAATTTTGAAGAAAAAAACAATTATATAGATGAAGTAGAGTGTATAATTGGTTGTACATCAGCACCTCATCCAGTTGTTAGAAGACAAGATGTAAAAAAAGAGGGAAATAAACTTATAATATATGATTTATCCGTTCCTAGAGATATAGAAAAGGAAGTTGCACTATTAGATAGGACTGAAGTTTATAATATTGATACCATAAGTCGAATTGATGATAAGAATAAGAAGCTTAGAAAAGAAAGAATGGAAGAGCATACATATATTATGACCAAGTACATAAAAGAATATGAAGATTGGCTTAAAATTAGAAGCATTGCACCTACAATGAAAAAATTAAGAGACTTAGGTAACGAGGTGAGTGAAAAGCGAATTGAAACTTTTTCACATAAGAGCAATGAAAAAAAAGACATTGCCTTAGCTGATAAGCTAATTAAAAGTACATCAGATTTTTATATAAATAGAGCCATTGAAGTTATTAAAGAAGAAACTTTAAAGGGACGTGGTGAAGAATGGACAAAAATAATGGAAAAGATATTTATGATGACGAAGTAGATTTTTCATATATTGCATTAATATCTAAGAAGCTTAGGGTTGGAATAATTGGTGGTGGAAAAGCCGGTGAAATAAAAGCTAGACATTTTGTAAATAGTAAATGCTATGTTGAGATACTATCGAGGACTTTTGATAATAATATAATTAAATTAGCAGAATGTGAACCTGAACGGCTAAAGTTAATTACTGATAGCTTTAATTTTAAATTTTTAGAAGATAAGCATCTTATAATAATTGCGCTGGATGATGAAGAATTAAGAAGTAAAATTAAAAAATATTGTGACGATAATTATAAACTTTATATAGATTCAACATGTTTTAAAGACGGAATGGGAGCAGTTCCAATTGAGAGGAACACTAAAAATATAACTTTTGCACTTAATACAAAACAGGGAAATCCAAAAGGTACAATTTTACTTTCAAATAAAGTGAAAAATTTTTTAGAAGAATATGATGAATTTATTGAATTTACAGGTAGAATTAGAGATAAAGCAAAAAAAGTACCACAATACAAAAAAGATATACTTGAATTTATTGGTGATGAAGATTTTAAAGACTCATTTGATAAAGGAGAAAGTGAAAGTGCTCTTAGGACTAAATTTTCAAAAGAAATTGCTGAGTACTTATTGGATTTTAAATGATAATTTTTACATATAATTACGGAGGAATGTTAATTAATGAATAATCTTATAACAGTGGCAACAAGAAAAAGCAGATTGGCTCAGGTACAGACAGAAATTATAATGAAAAGCTTAAAAGAAAAATTTAATATAGACAGCGAGAAGCTGCTTATAGTAACAGAAGGCGATAGAAAATTAGATGTTTCTTTGGCTAAAGTTGGTGGCAAAGGATTATTTGTCAAAGATATAGAACGTGCACTTTTAGAGAAAAGAGCAGATGGAGCAGTTCACAGTATGAAAGATGTTCCTTATGAATTAAGTGAGGAATTTGAAATTGCTGCAATAACTGAAAGAGAAGATATAAGAGATGTCCTTATTTCAAAGGATAATATACCTTTTAAGGAACTTAAAAAAGGAGCAATAGTAGGGACCAGCAGCATTAGAAGGGCTTGTCAGCTTAAACTCTTAAGAGATGACATAGAAATAGTTTCAATTAGGGGAAATGTTCAAACAAGACTTGAAAAAATGAAAAATCAAAATTTAGATGGAATCATACTTGCAGCAGCAGGTCTTAAAAGATTAAATGAAGAAAGTTTAATAACTGAATATTTTAATCCTAAGAAGTTCCTACCAGCAGTTGCCCAAGGGGCTATTGGAATTGAGTGTTTAAAAACAAGTAAGGCTAAAAGCTACTTTGAAATGTTAGAGGATTCAAATGCTAAATTGACAGTTGAAGCAGAAAGAAGTTTTATGAGAAGACTAAATGGAGACTGTCACAGCCTTATTGGGGCGTATTCAGAAATTCAAGGAAATGATTTATATATGATTGGTATATATGATATTGGAGGCAAAATAGTAAAAAAGGATATTTTAGGAAGTAAAGATGAGCATAGTATCTTAGGAAAAAAATTAGCTGAAAAGATAATAAATGTATAGATTGATGAGTTTTATTAATAATCGTTAACTGTTAATTGATAGCTGTTAACTGATTTAATTAGGAGGCATGTTATGAAGCAAGTATATATAATAGGGACAGGACCAGGAGATGAAGAGTTATTAACTTTAAAAGCTGTTAAAGCGTTGAAAAAATGTACGGCTGTACTTTATGATAGATTGGTTTCAAATAATATATTAAATTACTTAAGTGAAAACTGTGAGGTTTATTATTGTGGCAAAGAACCAGGGGCTCATTCTCAAACTCAGGATGAAATTAATGAACTTTTAGTAAAGCTAGCTAAGAAAGGACATATAGTTGGAAGAATAAAAGGTGGAGATCCATATGTGTTTGGAAGAGGCGGAGAAGAAGTATTAGCTTTAAAAAAAGAAAATATATCCTTTGAAGTAATTCCGGGAGTAACATCTCCCATTGCAGTTTTGAATTATGCAGGAATTCCAATAACTCATAGAGGGATAGCTCAAAGCTTTCATGTTATAACAGGTAAATCAGCTAAAGATCTAAAGGTGAATTTCAAGGCATTAGCATCTGAAGAAGGAACTTTGGTATTTATGATGGGTTTAAGTAATTTAGATAATATAGTTAGTGAGCTTATTAAAAATGGAAAAGATTCAGCTACTCCATGTGGTGTCATAATGAGAGGGACTTCAGCTAAGCAAAAAAAAGTGATAGGAGTTCTAGATAATATTTCCCAAAAAGTAAAAGCTGCTAATTTAAAATCTCCATGCATAATTGTAGTTGGGGAAGTAGTAAATTTAAGTGAAGATTTAAATTGGTATGAGAATAAACCTTTGTTCGGAAAGAATATATGTATTACACGCTCAAGGAAACAATCGATAAATTTAAAAAATAAATTAGTAGAATTAGGAGCAGAAGTTACAAGCTTCAATGCTATAGAGATAAAAAATGAGGCAGATAATCTAAAAGATTATATAGATAAATTAGGAAAGTATGAACATATAGTGTTTACTTCGGTAAATAGTGTTGAAGTATTCTTTGATTATTTAATAGAAAAAGATTATGATATAAGAGGAATTAAGGCAAAAATTTCAGTTATTGGAGATGCAACAGAGAAAGCTTTAAAGCAAAGAGGAATTAGATGCTTTGCAAAAGCAAAGGAATTTGCTTCTGAGGGTCTATTAAATATATTAAAGCCACATTTAAATAAAAATGAGAATTTACTTTTACCATGCTCAGCTAAGAGCAGAAAGTATATATATGAAGAACTTATAAGCTGTGGTATTGAGGTTGATAGAGTATATATTTATGATACTGTTTGTGGTTCTGTGGTTAATAAAAAGTCTTTTGATGAAGTTGATATAGTATTCTTTACAAGCCCATCAACTGTTAATAATATGATAGAGATGTTAGGCATAGAAGAAATCAAAAAGAAGAAGATTATAGCAATAGGACCAAAAACAAGTGAGCCATTAGAAAAATTAGGAATAGAGGCCTATGTATGCACAGAACATAGTGAAGAGGGCTTTTTAAAGGAAATACAAGCATTTATTTAATAATTAGAAGTTAATAATAAAAAGATTAAAATGTTACTTGAAGGTAATCATAAATATAAATGAAAATTGGAAGAGTTATGCAAGTAAAAGAGATTAATCTAGAGATTTTGAAAGAAAAGTGAATGTATAAGTAAGTTATATTTGGAAACATGGATTTTCATTTGAAACTGTTAATTAATATTTTGCGAGCTGTGAACTGAATTAGTGGAGGTATGTATTATTATGATTAAAAGAGGAAGAAGACTTAGAGTAAATCCAGCCATTCGTGATATGGTTAGAGAAACAATATTAAATTCAAAGGATTTTATTTATCCTATTTTTGTTGTAGAAGGAAATAATATAAAGAATGAAATTTCTTCATTATCAGGAAATTATCATTTTTCTATTGATAGATTACATGAAGTAATTAAAGAGATTCAGGAAGCTGATATTGCAGGAGTATTGCTTTTTGGAATACCAGATCATAAAGATGAATGTGGATCAGAGGCTTATAATGATAATGGAATTGTTCAACAAGCAATAAGAGAAATCAAAAAGCTAGACAAAGACATGCTTGTCATAACAGATGTTTGTATGTGTGAGTATACCTCTCATGGCCACTGTGGAATAATTCATGATGAATATGTAGATAATGATGAAACTTTGGAATATTTAGCTAAAATATCTGTATCTCATGCTAAAGCAGGAGCAGATATAATTGCACCATCTGATATGATGGATGGAAGAATTGGAGCTATAAGAAAAGCATTAGATGAAAATGGATTTAAAAATATTAGTATAATGAGTTATTCAGCAAAATATTGCTCTGCATATTATGGACCTTTTAGAGATGCAGCAAATTCTGCACCACAATTTGGAGACAGAAAAACATATCAAATGGACCCAGCTAATAGAATGGAAGCTCTTCGTGAAACACAAATGGATATAGAAGAAGGAGCAGATTTCATTATGGTTAAGCCAGCACTTTCTTATTTGGATATAATAAGAGATTGCAGAGAAAACTTTAATATGCCGCTTGTAGCATATAATGTAAGTGGAGAATATGCTATGATTAAGGCAGCAGGAAAACTTGGGCTTATTGATGAGGAGAGAGTAATGATGGAAACCTTAACTTCAATTAAGAGAGCTGGAGCTGATATAATTATTACTTATCATGCATTAGAAGCATCAAAAATTTTAAATGGACGATAAATATATAAATAATGTAAGCCCAAGGAGGAAAAGACATGAAAAACCTTGAAATATTTAAAGAATCAGAAAAATATATGCCAGGTGGAGTTAATAGCCCAGTTAGAGCGTTTAAAGGTGTTAAATTAAACCCGCCAGTTATAAAGTCTGGAAAAGGTGTAATAATTAAAGATGAAGATGATAACGAGTATATTGATTTTGTTTTAGCTTGGGGGCCGCTAATTCTTGGACATTGCGATGATGATGTTGTCGAGGCTATTCAAAAAATAAGCTCAGAAGCTCTAGCTTTTGGGGCGCCAACAAAATTAGAATTAGACTTAGCTAAGTTTATGTGTACTAATTTAGACAATGTTGAAATGATTAGAATGGTTAATTCTGGTACAGAGGCAACTATGAGTGCAGTAAAGCTGGCAAGAGGATATACTAATAGAAAGAGAATAGTGAAATTTGCAGGATGCTATCATGGGCATTTTGATGGATTTTTAATCGAAGCTGGTTCTGGGGTAATGACAGGAGGAATTCCAGGTTCACTTGGTGTCCCAAATGAAAGCATAGAGAATACATTAATAGGTATATATAATGATAAAAAGCAAATTACAGAATTATTTGAGAAGTATGGAAATGAAATAGCAGGTGTTATTATTGAACCAGTTGCAGGAAATATGGGAGTAATAAAAGCAGAAGATGATTTTATGGAGACCTTAAGAGATCTTTGTACACAATATGGAGCGTTATTAATATTCGATGAGGTAATGAATGGATTTAGAGTTACATTTAAAGGTGCTCAGGCTTTGTTTAATGTTAAACCAGATTTGATTACCTATGCTAAGATTATGGGCGGCGGACTTCCATGTGGAGCTTATGGCGGAAGACGAGAGATAATGGAAAAATTATCACCACTTGGTGGAGTATATCAAGCAGGAACAATGTCTGGAAATCCAATAGTCATGGCAGCAGGACTTGCAACTTTAAATAAATTAAATAATAATTTAAATTATTATGATCATATTGAAAAAATAGGAGCAAAGCTTCAAGAAGGGGTAGTAAAGATATCAAAAAAATACAATCTCCCAAGTGTAATGAACAGAGTTGGAGGTATGATGACAATATTCTTTACTGACTTGGAGGAAGTTAGAACTTACGAAGATGTTAAGAAATGTAATGTGGAAAGATTTAATAGATATTTTGATCATATGCTAAGAAAAGGAATAAATATAGCACCATCTCAATTTGAAGCAGTATTTTTAAGTGTAAAACATGAAGAAATACATATTGATAGATTTTTAAATGCCTTCGAAGAATTTGCAATTAACGAAAGTCGTAATAAATAGTGAAAATTTATATAGACTAAGAATAGAATATTTAAAGAGATTGTGGACTATACTCTTTTGAGGAGAGGTCTGTAATATTAAAGGAATGGCTTATGACGAATAAAATTAATTACCAAAAGGAATTGGATTTACTAATAGAAAATTTAGTGAATGATAAAAAGGTTCCAAGATTATTGTTGCATAGCTGCTGTGCACCATGTAGCAGCTACGTATTAGAATATTTATCAAAATATTTTAAAATAACGATTTTCTTTTATAATCCCAATATCTATCCTTTAGATGAATATTCAAGAAGAGTAGTAGAACAAAAAAGATTTATTTCAGAGCTTAAAGTTGAGCATGAAATAGATTTTATTGAGGGAAAATACGATACTGAAAATTTCTATGAAATATCTAAAGGATTAGAAAACGAAAGGGAAGGTGGCACGAGATGTTTTAAGTGCTATGAATTAAGACTTGAAGAGGCAGCTGCTATAGCTAAAGATAAAGGTTATGATTATTTTACAACAACATTATCGATAAGTCCTCATAAGAATGCACAAAAACTAAATGAAATAGGCCAAAAATTAAGTACAGAATATAATATAAAATATTTGTATTCAGATTTCAAAAAAAAAGAAGGCTATAAACGTTCCATAGAACTTTCAAATGAATACAATTTATATAGACAAGATTATTGCGGTTGCGTATTTTCGAAAAATGAAAGAGCGCAGATGAATAAAGAATGAATTAGACAATGATCATTTTTTCTTATGCATTACCAATGTAATAAAAAATTTACACCAGATAAATACTTGTTATTATATAATAGTATAAAGGAGAGGATTAATATGTCTGATAAGATTATAGATTTTAATGAGTTAAAGAATAAAGTTAAAGACAAAGATGTAGATAAGTTTGAAGATTATATATATTCTATGTATTATAAATTAGCTGAAGGAAAAATGAATATGGCGGAGTTCTCTAAAAATATAATGACTTATATGGAGGAAAACAATATATCTCAAGACAAATTAATTAATATACAAAAGAAGTTTTTGGAGAGATATGGAGTAGATCCTTCTATGATTGAAGAGCAGTTTAAGATTCCAGGATTAAGTATTGATAATTCAAATTATGATACTATGAAGAAAAATATGAGCTTTCAAGAAAAGTATAAAAGCAGGATGGCAAATAAGGTTATGTCTGAGTACTTCATAAAAAATGATAAAAATGATTTGAAAGTACTTATAGAAAAAAGTGATGTCATATTAGCAAGTGAAAAGAGCATAGATTTAAATGATAATGAATTAAATGAATTTTTATGCTCGTATAAGAAAGTAATAGAGGATAAAAAAATAAATATAGTCTTATGCGAAAATATAAAAAACTATGAATATTAATAGATAAGTTGTTAAGGATGAAATTTTAAGGAAATTTCATCCTTTATTTTAATATATAAGTATTTAGGCACAATCAAATAAATAATAAGTCCATTTGTTAGCCTATTTTCCATCATACTACGTTGGCAAATTGACCTAATAGATCCGGCTATGAGGTCAATTTACCTCCTTGCATGATGAAAAATATTGGACCTGTTATTTATTTTCATGTGCCTTAAATTAACTAAAAAATATCATAGAGGAGAATTGAATATTACAAATTCCAACAATCCTTTGGAAATTGAAGTTATATCGTTATTTGAAATACTTGATAGATCATGAACACTGCTATTTAGAGTGATTAGCTTAATGCCAGCATGTACTTTTACACCTGCATCATAAAGTTCCTTTGAGCTTTCATAAGGAACTGTGGGGTCAAAATTGCTATGTATTATCAATGTATTTGGAATTGATTTATTAACATAGTTTATAGGATTATATTTTTTGATTACCTCTTCTTTATCTGAAATTGAAGAAAATATTTTTGAGAGATCATAATTTAAATTACTAGTATTTAAAAGGCTTAAATCAGTTGGGCCTGCAAAATCAATTAAATACTTGATTTTTGAAGGATAATTACTCAAGTCTTTATCGTCTACAAATTCATTCTCTCCACTATAGCTTGCCATAAGTGAAAGATGAGCACCTGATGAAATACCGATAATTCCTATTTCGCTTGTATTGAAATTATAAGTTAACTTATTTTTATAGATCCATCTAATGGTATCCTTAATATCGCAAATCTGTTTGTTGAAATTTTCTTTATCTTTCATAAGTTCATAGGAAGTGCTTATGATTGTATAACCTTGTTCTCTGAATGTATCTAATATTGGACTTAAAGTATAAGGAATACTTTTATCGCCATAAACAAAGCTTCCACCATGAACATATAAAAGTACAGGTGAAGACTTATATATTTGATTTATTGGTTCATAAATATCTAATTTTAGAGGAACGTTATTAGTGTTCTTATATACAACATCTTTATAAGTTATAGAGTTTGATAATTTTTGGGGATTAGTTAGTTGTAAGTCCCATTGATTATTTTTTAAAGCAATATATTTATCTGCAATTCTGTAGCAAAACATAATTCGCGTACGAAATATTATAGAAAAGATAATAGTTACAGCAATAAGAATCAAAAATGATCTTTTGAAAAATTTCTTCATTAAAACATATGCTAGCAATAAACTAGAAATTATATAGTTTATCAAAAATTAGGCATACTATTGATATTTTTAAATATGCCTTAGCATCCTCCTTTCTTATGTGAGTGTTACTAGAAGTGATTTACTAACGTGGAAATCAAAGTAGTTTACGTATTAAGTTATAATAGAATGAAGTGAAGACTATATTAGAATTTCTACATTAATAAAGAATTATACAGTAAATTATATCATAAGAAATTAAAAAAGTTTTAAGTGTAAGAATTATGTAATTAATTAGGAAATATCGGAATAAAAATAGAAATAATATTTTATGGTCATATGAATATGAATAATATATAAGAAGAACATTTATTTAGTAATCCTTTTGAAGGGAAGGAGCATTTATGAATAATTCCTTTGATGTACTTGTTTATTTAGACGAAAATTTAGTTAGAAATTTATCTTCTTTAGTGTTAACAGGATTTATAGAAACAATAACTAATACTAAGGCTTTTGATAGAACATTATCGGCAGGATTGCACCAAGGAGATAGAATAGAAAATTCTAACCAGGGAAGTATTGCAAGAATTGAAAGAAAAGGATATAGGGATAAAAATAAATTAGATGCTAATAATAATATGGAAAGTCATCATATGGATAAAGACATAGATGCAAAGCAATGTATAAGAGAAGAAAGACAGGTTAAAACTACTTATACTACTTTTGTATTAAATAGAAATTTAATTGATTATTTTGATGAAAATAAGCATTTGCAGCATAAGACTGAAAATGATATAGAGAATAATAATATATATCCAGGAGATCTAATAGAACTTAGAGGGACAGTTACAAATCAAGGTATTCTGCCTTTTGTTGATACATTGATAAATTTAATATCTATATTTGGAAGTGAATATCTAGATGATTTAGCTAAGAATTGTCCTGGAAATATTAATTTTACAATGTTCTTGAAGATGTTAACATATGTAAAAAGTGTTTTGACATATAACAATACATTGGATTTAATAATGAACAGTGGAAAAGGAACAGCAATTCTAACTGTAAATAAAGAAAACTTTATGAATAATAGGTATAACATATTTGATACTGTAAATTGCCCTTGCAGGGTTATTGGAAAAGTGATTAAAACTTGCACTGAAGAATGTGATTCCATAAGTCTCTTGAGAAAAACAGGACAAGAGGAGTTCTATGAAAATTTTTTTGAAAAATGTAAACCTCTTTTAGAGTGTTTAGAGAAAAATGATATATTTGTACCTAAGTGTCCAGATTTAAGAATAAATGAATGCGCGATTCAAATTATGCCTTTAAACATTTACATGTAAAAAAATAATTATATTATCATGTATTTTACAGAAAAACACTTGTATATCTATAAAATACATGATAATATATATAACAAGTGGAATATGTTTTTATATATTTAAATTTGTCAGTAAAAGAGGAATATATTTTCATATTTAATACAATTTTGAGGTGAGATCAGATGAAGTTTAGAAGTACTAGAGGTTTAGAAAAAGACATACTATCTGCTAAAGCGATAATTAATGGAATTTCTAAAGATGGAGGATTATATGTTCCAGATGAATTTCCTAAGGTTTATGATGAGCTGAAACAGGATACACACATCAAATATGAAGAGCTAGCATTTAAAATTATCAATGAGTATTTCACTGACATTGATGATGCGGAATTAATAGGGGCGATTAATGATGCATATAATGATAGGTTTAGTGTAGAAGTGAAAAATAACTTTTTGGAATTGTATCATGGACCTACATGCGCATTTAAAGATGCAGCATTGTTATTTTTACCACAAATTATGAAAAGGGCTAAGAAGATTTGTGAGGTTAAAGAGGATATAACAATTCTTACTGCAACGTCAGGAGATACTGGAAAAGCTGCACTTGAAGGGTTTAAGAATGTTGAAGGCTTTAGAGTCGTAGTTTATTATCCTAAAAATGGAGTTAGTGCAATTCAAGAGAGACAAATGTCAAGTCAAGAAGGAAACAATGTTAAAGTTATCGGAATAAAGGGCAATTTCGATGATGCTCAGACTGGAGTTAAAGAAATATTTGGAGATGATGATTTTAGAGCAGGGCTAGCTCAAAAAGGATTCATTTTATCATCAGCAAACTCAATTAACATTGGAAGACTAGTACCTCAAATAGTGTATTATTTTTATGGATACTTTGATTTAGTAAATCAAGGAATAATAAAAAAAGATGATGCAATAAATGTAGTAGTTCCAACAGGAAATTTTGGTAATATCTTAGCAGGATACTACGCTAAGCAAATGGGGTTACCAATAGATAAATTTATTTGTGCATCAAATGAAAACAAAGTTTTAACAGATTTCTTTGAAACAGGAGTATATGATAAGAAAAGAGAACTTGTTTTAACGGAATCGCCATCAATGGATATACTTGTTTCATCAAATCTAGAAAGATTATTATTTGAAGCAAGCGGAAGGGATACAGCAGTTGTCAGTGAATTGATGAAGGATTTAAATACAAAAGGTATTTATAAAGTGAATGAAAAAATAAAAACCTTTATAAAAGAGTTCTATGGAAATTTTGCAACAACTGAAGAAGTATATGCAGCAATAAAAGAAGTTTATGAAAAAGATAAGTATTTAATGGATACTCATACTGCTGTAGCATATGTTGTTAAAGAGAAGTATGTAAAAGACACTAAGGATGACAAACCAGCTTTAATACTTTCAACGGCAAGTCCATTCAAATTTCCAAGAAGCATTTGTAATGCGCTTAACATTGATGTAGAAGGATTAAATGATTTTAAGGTATTAGAAAAATTATCTAAAGCAACTGATAATAAAGTGCCAGATAGCTTAAGTGTTTTGGAAAATGCTAAGGTACTTTATGATGAAGTATGGGATAAGAATGAGATGAAAAATGCTCTACTTTCTTACTTAAATGCATAGAGGAATATGCGTATGATAAAAGTGAGAATACCAGCTACATCAGCTAATATGGGACCTGGATTTGACTCTTTAGGGATAGCATTAAACTTATATAATGAGTTCGAATTCAAAGAATTGGAAGATGGTTTGAAGTTCAATGGAATGCCAGAAGAATTTTGTAATGAAAGCAATATAATATATCAAGCAATGAAATATTGTTTTGATAAGGCGGGCTATAAAATAAAAGGACTTGAAATAAGTGAAACAAAACAAGATGTACCAGTATCTAGAGGTCTTGGGAGCAGTTCTACATGTATAGTTGGGGGACTAGTAGGAGCAAATGAGATCTTAGGGCGAAGGTTTTCAAGAGATGAATTATTACAGATGGCTGTAGAAATTGAAGGCCATCCAGATAATGTTGCACCAGCATTACTTGGTGGTATGGTGGTTGCAATAGTTGATGAAAATAAAACTTTCTATGATAAGGTAGATGTAAAAAAGGGGATTAGGTTTATTTCGATAATTCCTGATTTTAGATTATCCACATCAAAAGCAAGAAGTGTACTTCCTAAAGACATAAGCTTGAAAGATGGGATTTATAATGTTTCAAGAGCTGCTCTTATGGTAGCAAGTTTTTCAAGTGGAAAATATGAATTAATTAAGTATGCATGTAAAGATGCCTTTCACCAAAACTACAGAAGCAAATTGATTTCTGGTTTTGAAGAGGTGTATAATAAGAGCTATGAATTAGGAGCATTGGGGTGCTACTTAAGTGGTGCAGGTCCGACAATCATGGCGATTATCGACGAAAAGGATGAGCGCTTTAGCAATAAGCTTAGGGAATTTTTAAAAATAAAAGGATTGGAATGGGATATATTAGAATTATCTATAGATAATGCGGGGGCGACCATTATAGAAGGTAGAAACTAATGAGTGGAGATTACTTAGTTATAGATAAACGGGTATTACCCGATGTTTATGAAAAAGTCTTATATGCTAAAAAACTTTTAAAAGACGGCAAAGTAAAAGAAATAACAGAAGCTGTAAAAATAGCAGGGATAAGTAGAAGTGTATATTATAAGTATAAGGATTTTGTATTTGATTTTGCAGAAACTTCAGAGGGGCGAAAAATCACTTATAATATCATTTTTAGAAATGAAAAAGGACTTTTATCTATTATTAGTAATTATATTTCAGAAAAAGGTGGAGATATCTTGACAATAAATCAAGGTATACCTCTTAATGGTTATGCTAATTTAAGTATAACAATAGATCTTTCAACTGTGGATTGTGACATAAAAACTTTAACAAATGGATTGCTTAATATTAAAAATGTAGAAAAAGTTGATTTTGTAGGTATGGAATAGAAATAGCGAGGTGGGGCCCTCGCTATTTTTTTATATAAAATAGTGAATTATTAAATATTTATGAGTACTTAAATCAATAACAAATAAAATAAATAATCATAATATACTATATAGAAATTGATAAAATACAAAGGAGAGAAAAAATGGAAAATAGAAATTATAGAAGATGCAGATGTAATAATTCAAATCCGTTTGGAGAGACAGCTGGAGAAAATGTTAATCGTAATTGCAGAAGGGATAACATTCTAGCAGGTACATTAGCAGATACGTACAATCAAGGATATAGAGAAGGCTATAATGATGGCTACAATGATGGATTTACAGGTGGGAGAGACCAGGGAGTTATGGAAGGGTATAGGCAAGGCGTAAAAGATGCTAATGCTAGAACAAGGCAGGCCGTTTTAAATCTTGCAGGCAGAAGAAGATGTTCTAGACGTTGCTGTTTCTAAATCAAATTTATTAATTTAAATGACAATTAGGCATATACGTTTTCTTAAAATAGTTATCTATAAAAAACACTTAATAGAATGTGTGTTTATATTTTTTAAGTTTACTTTAAATATTGAGTGAAGTAAACATGGGTATAGTACACTTTTTGTTAGGTGTTTTTAATATATATGTTGCAATTGATTTTCTACAATTAACATTCAGATATTTACTTAGCGGATAGACATCCTAAATGTAATTTTATTATTGCAACATAT
>NZ_LZZL01000009.1:0-92445 GCF_002006495.1 Clostridium sp. BL-8 | reverse complement strand
CCAATTATAATAAAGTTACAAAGTTGATAATAATTTTTTTCATAAATATTTACCCCATTAAATAAATATAATAATAAAGAGTAACACTCATTTCCCCTTTTGATGTGTTACTCTTTATTATATTTTACTTTAATGTTTATCTATCATAACTATTCCGGTCATATCTTCAAATAATATCTTTTTATATGGACAATTATTATATTATTTGTTATTCTGAATGTGAAAATTTTTCTAAATTTCATAGAGCATTACAGTAAAAGGAAGGTTATCTTTTAATGAAAAAAACTTCTAGATTAACTTTAATTATAATTTTAATAGTTGTTGCTTCAGTAGCTTGCGGATTGAAGTTCTTTTTCCAAAATAATCATGTAGCAGAATCGAAATCATCTGGTTCTATATCCGAGAGCAGTGATACCAAAAGTCTAAAACCAAGACAAATCATACTTATTCGTCATGGAGAAAAAGAAAATTCAGATGGTTCAGTACAGGATGTTGATCTTTCTTCTAACGGGTATAAAAGAGCAAATGAGCTTCCTGATTTCTTCAAGAATCATCTTCCTGATAATATCAGTAAACCTGATGCTATCATAGCTATGAAGCAAGAGAATAGTAAGCATAGTAATAGACCAGTTGAAACAGTTACTCCACTGTCAAAAGCACTTAATATACCAATAATAGCAAACTTCAAACAGTCAGATATCAATCAAGCTGTTAACGACATTAACAAATTTGGTGAAGATAAAGTAGTGCTTGTGTGTTGGGAGCATAAATCCCTTACTAAGATAGCTAAATTACTAGGAGCACCTGTAAATAGCTGGGGATATAATCCTCAAGCAAAAAAAGATGATGATAAAAATTATGATGCAATTTGGGTAATAACTAAAATAAGTGATACAAAAGCTAAATTGGAAGTATACAAAGAATTTTCAGTTCTTGACAATGGAGAAATATCATACGATGGAGTATCAAATTTACCATTGTTTAAACAAGATTTTCAATTAACATAGTACTTCTTATTGTCATAAGCTAGTTTAATTTCTATTTCTATATTATAAATCCCTTTTAGAAAAGCATGTTTTATTGGACACTATATTCCCAAAATTCAATATATTATGGAAAATTATTTATAATAATGTTAAAATATTATATATTGTCATTTTATATTGAAATTTAGGGGTAATATGGAGGGGTAAATATGAAAAAATCAAAAATAACGAAATTGTTAGCTGGTACATTATTGATGGTATCGGTCCTAGCATTAAATCCAATAGCCGCAAGTGCAGAGTGGAAACAGGATAACAATGGCTGGTGGTATACTGAAGGGAATTCATGGGCTAGAGGCTGGAGAACAATCGATGGAAGTTTATATTACTTTAAGGCAAACGGATATATGGTAAATAATGCTGGTAATATGTTTTTTGACCAAGAAGATGGATTAAACAGTAGTGGTCAATTTGCAAATGTAACAATAAGTGGTGACTGGGCTTTTTGCAGATCAACAGGTAAAATAGTGGCATATTTAGGCTCTCAAAGCATTATAAATATTCCAGACAAAATTGATAATGTAGCAGTAACAGGTATAGGAGCTTATGCCTTTAGCTCCACTAAAATAACAAATGTAACAATTCCAAGTACAGTATCAGACATAGGGGATTGCGCATTTAGTGGCTGCATCAATTTAGCAAACATAACAATACCAAATAGTGTTAAAAGCATTGATGACCACGCATTTATTAATTGCAGAAGCTTGAAAAATGTAACAATTCCTGGTAGCGTAATATCAATGGGTAATAGTGTATTTTCTGGTTGCTATAGCTTAACAAACGCAACAGTAGAAAATGGTGTGACATTTTTAGGTAATGATACATTTTCTGATTGTTTTAAATTAGAAAATGTATCATTACCAAATAATTTAACAATAATAGGTGAAACTACATTTCAAGGCTGCATAAGTTTAAGAAACTTAGTAATTCCTAGTGGCGTAACAAGTATAGGTAAGAATGCCTTTAACTACTGCACTAATTTGACAAGCCTAACACTTCCTGATGGAGTAACAACTATATGCGCAGGTGCATTCAAAGATTGTATTAGTTTGACTAGCATAACAATTCCAAATAGTGTTCAAACTATAGAAACTCGTATTAATGGTCCTCGTAACATTATAACAGAAGCTAATCCATTTGAAGGCTGCAGTAATGTTAAAGTTTATGTAAAGAGTGAAGCAACAAAACAGCTTTTAGTTGGTTCTGGGGTAAGCGCAAACCAGATCATTGTAGCATCTTAATAATATACAATAATTAAATAATTTTTCTAATTATAAAAATTTTAATTTCTACTTTTTAATATTTAATGCATTAAAATATCCCAGTAAGCATTTTCATGAGTTTTACTGGGATTTATGATTTACTTTGATGCTTTTTATGTGTAGTACTGCATAAGTTTTTCAGCTCCTATTTGAGGATGAGTATAACGTCTTCGTTTTTGAGTCTTATCCTTATAATTAATTGCCTGCTTTGGACAGTGTTGAATACATGCAAGACAACTTTCACATTGGTGATGAAATACAGGTTTGTTATCCTCCAAAGTTATATTTTTAGCAGGGCATACATTCTTACATATGCCACATGAAGTACAGCTGCTATTTACGTTAAATCCTATATCTATTGTATTAATTTTAGTAATTCTATTAATATAAACATGATTGATAAGTCTGTTACAAGAGCCTGTCTTCTTTATTATCTTATTTTCTATATCTTTAGCAATTGATACTATCTTTTCATTTGATTTTTCAGTAATCTTTTCTACGTTTTTGCTCATATTGTAATGAGTTATAGCATTTCCAAACATTTTAATTCCAGCATTATAATTTAAATGAATTCCATTGTCCTTAAGTAAAGAACCTGTCATTGGAATTGCGTTGCCTGGCATTCCTCCATATGTAGCTATGGCAAAATAATACGTCGATCCTTGCTCTTTAAAATTGGCTTTTCGTAAGAAATCTGCGACCATCACTGGCAAGCCCCAATAATATACAGGAAAAACAAAGCCTATACGTTCAAAATCCCCTTTTATTTCAGTTTCTACTTCTCTATTTATGGCTATAATTTCGCACTCTTGTAACTTCTTCGCTATCTCTTCAGTTACCTTTAGACTATTTCCTGTTCCAGTAAAAAAATAAATACTATTCCCCATGATCTTTCCCCCAATCCTTGAAATATTTTTTCCATTAATGCATTAATTCTAATAATATGTGCAAAATCCTGTTTTTATTCCATAACAGTAGTTACTTTATAATATTTCAAGTCTAAAATATCCTGCATTGTATAATAGCAATATCTAAAAATTATTCACTATATAATCATGAAAAAGGACTGTAACTAAAAGCTTAATGGTCATTATCTGGATTGTAATTGAGATAATTTTATCTTTGGATGATGGTAGCGCTGCTTATTTTGAGTTTTATCTTTATAATTTATTGCCTTTTGGGGACACCAGTGAATACACGCAAGGCAACGTTCGCAGTTATGCTTAAACATTACTTTTTCATCTATAATCTCAATATTTTTTACTGGACAAACCGAAACACAAATACCACATTTTGTACAACTTTCTGAAATGCTATAATCTTTGTCTGTAGACTTGTAATTTGCACTTGCCTTCTCATGTGTATTCTTAAAATAATTTGAAAGAATACCTGAACTGTCTTTTATTTTGCCTTCTTTTCTATTCTTAATGTCTTGAATGATCACAGCAAGTCGACTATCAGCTTTTGCAAGCTTTTTGTCTAGTTTATCATTGTTTATATCTACCATCAATATGTAGTTTGACAAAAAACGTAGCTTAGAACCATAATGCAAATATGCACCCTTTTCTTTAAGCAGATTGTTAACATTACTCAAACATGTTCCAATAGCCCCCCCGCAAGTAACTATTGAAAAGAAATAAGCATTTTTATTGAAGTTGCTGCTTTTTATGAAGTCATATACCATATTGGGTAACCCCCATGAATAAACAGGAAAAACAAATCCTATTACTTCACTGCTGCAATTATAATTCATTCCAGCTTTTGAGATTGACACCACATCTGCATCTCCTAAGGCATTAGCAATATCAAGAGCGGTTTTCAGACTATTCCCTGTTGCTGAAAAATAAAAAATTCTCTTATTCATATTCATATACCTCCTAAACAATTGAATAACAAAACTATAAATTTATTGTATTCTGCCTTGCGTCAAGATATTTGCCTGTTCCACGTTAATTCTTGCCCAATCCTCCAGAAATGGTTCCAACTCTAACCACCATAAAAAAAATTCTAAGATTGCAGTTTTATACATATGATTTTCTAACTTGGTAACATTCATATGATTAAATCATTATTGCTTTCCTATTTCTGAAGCAAACTGATGACATCTCTCTTTGGCGGATTTCCAAAAAATCGACTGTAATCTCTACTAAATTGCGAATCACTCACGTATCCCACCATCCTGCATGCAGTTGTCGCATCCATTGAACTAGATATCATCAGCCGCCTTGCTTCATGAAGCCGCAGAGCTTTTTGATATTGCAATGGACTCAATGATGTAACTAACTTAAAATATTCATAAAACGATGACTCGCTCATGTGTACCAGTTGAGACAACTCTGCAACTTTTATCTGCTGTGAGAAATTATCGCGGAGCCAGTCAATAGCTTTAGCAATTCGTTGTACACTAGAATTTTCAAAGCCAATTTCAGCAATGTTAGCACCGATGTTGCTGCGAAGGACCCTTAGCAAAATCTCATCTAATACAAGTGGAGCAAACAACTTAGTATCATCTGGATTTGCCAGGCACTCAATTAGTCTCTTAACTGCATTTATAATACCGAAATCAGCATCAGCTATATAACCTGCTCTGCGTTTGTCAATTGGAGGTAATCCCTGTGGATATACTTTTAGAGTCAATTCAGCAATCCTTTCTGGATCTAATTCTAGCCCTACACTAAGGAATGGCTCAGAAGGGCTGGCCTGTGTAGTCTGAAATGCAACAGGGAGCGCAACAGGGAACATAAGCATACGTGACCTCCCCACCTTATAAATCTCCTTTCCGAGCGTAACGACCTTCTCTCCTTGTATAACAAGTAATAAAAAAGGCGACTGGAAGGTTTTCACTATGTCCGTCTCTGTTCGTGAATAGCGGTTTACATGCAAACCTGGAATACGCTGATTAAAACTACCATCATATGGACTATGAATATAGATCAAATGTGCTAGTCTAGATATCTCTTCTTCAAATTCCACCTCGCTATTACTGGATTTTCTGGCAATCGTATGTTCTTCTAGCATGTTCATAATTTCAAAGTCAACTCCTTTCTATATGTGGTTCTACGAATTGTAATTTATCTATATAAATCTAATTTCATATAAATTAAGGTATCCATCGGATTATTATTATATGAGCTAATTTCATAAAACCCTAATTTCTTATATAAATGTATAGCTTCTTTTAAGAAAGGTAACGTATCTAAAAGCATACTTTTATAACCAATTTTTTTAGCATCATCAATAATTTTTTCTATAAGCTTAATTGCAAGCTTATGTCCACGGAAGTCAGGTCTAACATATAATCTCTTTACCTCGCAGTTTTCATCATCTATTTTTCTTAAGCCAATACATCCAGCTACTTGATTTTCAACTTTCACTATATATAATCTACCATTTGGCAGTCCATATTTCTCTGTTAAATGTTCAATTTCAGAATCATAATTTTGCAGTTCTAAGTATTTTGCAACACTTGGATTATTTTTAACCAGCATTTCTGTATATTCAAAAAATAATTCTTTAATTTCTTTATTATTATCATAAGCAAGTTTAATTTCTGTTTCCATATCATAAGCCCCTTTCAAATTTACTATTCATATACTTAACTTAAGCCCCAAGTTGAATTTTTTCACTCTCTTATTGCAGTTCCTTTTCAAACTCAAGTTCAATTAAATCTTCTCTCCATGAATTATTAGCCTTTTCTGATATCTTTATAAATCCTGCCTTAGTATACATATTAATTGCTTTATCTAAATCACTTGTTGTATCTAAATAAACACTCTCATATTTTTTTACTTTAGCGAAATTTAGTGCCTCTTGTAATAATTTTATTCCAAGGCCAATCCCTCTGTAATGTGGATCAATCAAAAACCATCGGAGTTGAGCACGTTCTCCCTGACCCACTATCCCAATACAGCCTATTATATTTCCATTATGCTTAGCACACCATAAACGATCATTGTCTGGATTGTAATTAAGTAAAAATTTATGAAATGATTCAGCTACATATCCTTCAAAAGCAGTAGAATAACCATATTCTTCTCCATAAATCCATCCATGCATATATGTAATATATCCTATATCCCCAGACTGTACGTCTGTACTGATAGTAATATCCTCTAATTTAATATTAGCACCATCTGTTAAAATGGTTTCTATTGAGGTCATATTCTGAGCCAAACAATTCTTATCAATTTCTGTTAATGGTTTTATAATTTCAGCAATTTGTTCATCTGAACTATTATTTAATTCATCCATTTTTTCTTTTCCTTCTGATGTAAGGTATAAATACTGCGCCCGACCATCTTCAGAGGATTTTTCTTTTACCAATAAACCTACCTTATAAAACTTTTTCAATATTCTACTTAAATATCCTGCATCCATACATAAAATATCTGACAACATTTTTGATGTACATTGATCAGTTTTTTCAATTTCATGTAAAACTCGTACTTCTGATAATGATAAATCACTTTCTAAAATATGCTGATCTAACAGCCCTAATACATTTGTATAATATCGATTAAAACGTCTAATAATACTAATTCTATTTTTAAGATTTTTGTTCATATGAAAATGTCCTCCTACCACTTGTAATAAAATCCCACTCTAGTTCACTGCTTAAGAAAATTATAATAACTTTGGTTGCTTTTGTCAATTATATTAGTTGCTTTTGTCAAGTTATTTAGTGTTTAAAAGCTAGCCATTAAATTTTGTACTATAAAAAATATATAAATTTAACTACAAATAAATCAAAAGTTCAAAATATTAAAAAGCAAAAAGAGCGGTTTATGGCCGCTCCCTGCTTATCGTATACTTTATGCTCTATTTCTAGCATCTCAACTGCCTACCACGAAGCAAGCGGTTCCGCTATGTTTATTTTCCTTAATCAATTTTCTCGTTATCCTTGTTTAGTACTAGGAGATTCTTGAGGATTCCAATAATCCCTAAAGAGTTGGATACGTCCATTCTTTGTGTGACAGACCTCAATATATCGCCTTTCATAAGCATTTCCAGTTGCTCTCATGATTCCGTGACCTGTCATTTCTACTACAACACAGTTTGGATTAATCATTCGATGTATCTCAACATCTGTAAAATTTGTGATTGTGACGTTTTCCATAATTGCCTGGCAGTACTTAATTATATTGTTCTTTCCCTCTACCTTCTGTGGTCGTCCAGGTGGAGCAAACGGAAATTCCATAACTGCATCTTCAGCCATTAGTTCAATCAAAGATTGAGGATTCCCATCTTTGTACATTTGAAGCATTTGTTCAAAAACTTCAGCGGCTCCCATAAAATCATGTTGCTCATCCAATGGCTGGCCATCCATTGATTTAGTATTTTTCATATCAGACATGTATTTTCCCTTCTTTAATAATATATTTAAGCTACAGGAACGATGGCTAAGATAAACAGAACTATCATTCCGCTTATGATTCATATTATACGGAATCATCATTCCGCTGTCAACATCTAGTTTTAAGATATCTAATATGATATTATTTAAAATTTACAAAAATCAAACCTACTATGCAGAATACAATTCCTACTATTTGATATAAACCAATATGTTCTTTATAAAATAATGCACCAATAATAATTAATAATATCGCCAATGACACACTTGTAATAAGTGAACCTTTACTAATATCCCAGCCTAATCTGTACATATAAAGAAATCCCATTTCCACCCCTACAATTGTTAATCCAACAACATAACTTGTCCAATTTATTTTATGTATATCAGTTAAAATATTATTTTGTTTAGATGTCACGCAATACATTGCTACAGCTACAATCATCCCCGTCATATAAGTTATTGCTAATGATAAAAAGGAATTTACTTCTTTGGGTATATTCTTAGTTGTAACATGATAAACAACATTAGATACAATAATTATAATAATCGGAATAATATACTTAAATGACATGATCAATCTCCTCTCATTATAATTGCTTTTCCATATGAATATGTTCACAGAATTCATCTAAATATGGTTCTCCACTTGCAACATACCCTAAATTTTCATAAAAACCTTGTGCAGTGCATTGTGCTGACAATTCAATACTTAATCCACCCGATGTTTTCGCTAACTTTTCTAATTCATTTATGATTGCACTTCCCAAATGCAGCTTTCTATACTTCTTTAATACTGCCACTCTGCCTATAACAAAAATACTTTTCTTTTCTCCAGGCAATAGTCTTCCAGTACCGGCTGCTTTTCCATCCATAAATAATACTACATGTGATACTTTATTATCCCATCCATCAAATTCATTTTTAAAACCTTGTTCTTTCATAAACACTTCTGTTCTAATATATTTTGCTTCTTCACACAATGAATTATAATGTTTAACAGTTATAAAATTATTTTCTTCTAACATAACAATCCTCCTTAAAACAAACAAAAGCGTTTAAATATCACACTTTCAAAGGCCTGCGGTGTGATGTTTAAACGCTTATTATTATCTTTATCCGGCGACAAAGAAATAAAGCTTTTTTATTTTCGTACCTATTATAACACTTCCATAAATAATTTCAACCATATTGAGAAGTTGAAATATGTCGAAGCTGTCGTTTACTATATATAAATAATATTTTAAGAGGCATTAAAAAATAGACTTCATTTTGAAGCACCATTTGCCGCACACGTAGCCCGTTACCGTGAGACTGGTGAAGATGTTGTACTGCGTGATGCTCCTTGTCTAGTTATACCAATAGTTAATAAAAACTCTTCATCAACAGGTCACGACAGTACGCTCTTTTCACTCGCATATGCTGAACTTTATGCGACTTCAATTGGTCTCGGGACATGCATTACTGGTTTTTTTAACGCTTGTGCCGATTCTGGTTATAAACCATTACTTGATATTTTGAACTTGCCAGAAAATATGAAGGTTACAGGCGGACTGATGGTTGGTTTTCCGAAATACACCTATAAACGTTTGGTAGATAGAAATCCATTGCAAGTTTCTTGGGGAAAATAATAAAGAAATAAATTATATAGTTTGCATTAATTTACAATTTTATATTATTAGAATGTGACTATAATTTAAATAATTATATAAAAAATGGCCGACTTATTATCGGCCGTTTTTTATTGTACAGGAAAATATAGAATTTTTTTGACAAAGAAAGCCTAGAAAATGAGGAATTAGGAAGGTTTCATTGAATTTATTTCTTTTCCAAATCAGAAATCAACGTTGGTCCCTCAGGCTTCCAACCTAACCACTTTTGTGTAAGAGCATTGGACGTTGGATTATCACTTATTGTAAACTGTGCAAGCCACCCAAAATGCTTATCTATAGCTTCCTTGGAAATACTTTTAACCGGTAAGTTCAGACTGCGTCCGATTGTCTGCGCAATGTCCTTAAAAGGTATGCCTACTTCGCCAACACCGTGCAAACACGAACCAGTAGGTGCTGCTTCTAATGCCATTCTAAATAATTTTGCTGCATCCAGTCTATGTATAGCTGGCCACCTGTTGAGTCCATTACCAACATAAGCCGAAATTCCTTTTTCACGAGCAATATACATCAAAGCTGTAGCAAATCCTTGACGATTTTCGTCATGCACACATGGCGCAAGTCTCACCGCTGAAACGCGTACACCTTGATCTGCAAATGAAAGTGCAGTTTCTTCCGAAGCAATACGAGGTGCTCCGACTGACTTTGGATCAGTTTCATCTTTTTCTGTTCCAATACCCCCATACTTAAGAAGTGTAATCACTGAAGTGGTAACTAACGGCTTATTTGATCCTTTGAGGGCTTCTCCTAGTGTTTTGATTGCAATGCAATCTTGTTTACATGAATTAGCCAAATTTGAGAAATCATTGCTAAATCCTAAGTGAATAACACCATCAGCAGTAGATGCTCCACTGCGCAAGCTATCAAGATCCTCAAGTGAGCCACGATGTACCTTCGCACCCGCAGCTAGTAATGCTTCGGCTGCCTTATCAGAACGTGCAAGCCCTACTACCTGATGACCTGCACCAATTAATTCATTAACAACAGCAGATCCAATGAAACCTGTTGCTCCTGTAACAAAAACACGCATTATAAATTCCTCCTAAATTCTATTAATTTAGAGTTAAATCTTACTTAACCTAAGGCACATAAAAATTAATAGTGTTTAGCCTAGTCAGATGAATTACTCTAGATTCATTATAAGCTAGTTCTCAAAAAAATTGTTGCTGCTTCCTCTCAACTTATTGCCTGATTCTCTTATCGCAAAGATATTTCTCCTACTCAATATCATGTGCTTCATCAGTTTTTTTAAGCTGCTGATATAATATAGCAATATCTTTTTTGGGCGGATTTCCAAAATAACTGCTATAATCTCGACTGAATTGCGATGCACTTGCATAGCCTACTAACTGACATGCGGTGGTTGCATCCATTTTCTTAGATAACATAAGATGTCTAGCTTCCTGTAAACGTAATGCTTTTTGATATTGCAACGGACTCATAGATGTTGCTTCTTTAAAATGCTTGTGAAAAACAGAAACGCTCATATTTGAAATCATCGCCAAATCAGAAACCTTCATTGGACTTGAGAAATTGTTTAATAGCCATTGGATAGCTTTTGCAATATGTTGTACCTTCGAGTCTGCAAAGCCTATTTCAGCAATTTGAATACCTATAGAGCTGCGTAAAAGCCGCATTAAAATCTCATCTTTGATTATTGGAGCAATTAACTCTGTATCACTAAAATTTTGCAAACATTCCACAAGCCTCGCCGCTGAATTAATAATACCTTCATCAGCGTTTGTGGTATACCCTGCATTTCGTACCGGCACGTATGGTATCCCTTTGGGATAAACTTTTGAGACAAATTCTGCTATCTTTTCGGGCTCTAGAGTTAATCCAATGGCTAAAAACGGCTCTTTAGAAGTAGCCTGTATAGTCTTTAGCGCAACGGGTACCCCAACAGGAATCATTAAGATACATCCTCTACCTATCTGAAAAGTTTCCTTTCCTATCCTAACGGCCTTTACTCCCTGTGCTACAATTATCACAGAAGGAAAGTAAAATGATCTTCCCCACTCCTTGCTTATTTTTGAATAGCGCCTGGTATGCAAACCAGGAATACGGTGACTAAAGGTACCATCCTGCGGAGAATTATTGTAGATTAAGTCCGCTAGCCTATTCATTTCCGTTGATGCTTGTTGACTAGCTATCCATTGTTCTTCATTATATTTATCTAACATTACTAAATCGCCCTTCCTGAATATCAATCATCTATCTAAATTTATTTCAATATAATGCTTATTCATATCCATAAGCTCTACATTTTTCTTTCAACTACTATCTCAATAAACAAGCTGCAAAACAAAAAACGATACTTATTTTAAGGAGCTTCTAAAATTAAATAAACTATATATTTTCTTTTTTAATTTAGTTTACTCGAAAAATTAAATATTGACAAATGGAATCTATATTCCGTATAATATTAATATCTGGAATATAGATTCCATTTGTAATAATTGGATTATAATCAGATAACAATCTCAATTAGTGCAAAAAAATTAACAAAAAATACAAGGAGCAATACGTATGAAAAATAGAATTTATTTTTTCACTGGTACAGGAAACAGTCTTAAAGTTGCAAAAGACATTGAAAAAGCATTACCAAATTGCGAACTTGTTGCAATTTACAAGGACACTCTATTAGAGATACCTTCTGGTTATGAACGTATAGGATTTGTTTTTCCTAATTATGCTGGAGGTCCACCATCAATGGTGGCAAACTTTGTCCACGAAATGAAGTTTTCAGATCTAAGTGATACTTACATTTTTTGTGTAGCGACATACGCTGGAAACAATGGTGCTGTTATTTCACAAATGAACAATTTACTTAAGCAGAGAGGTTTACAGTTGAACTATGGTGCCAAAATTATTTCGTACCCTAATGCGGTAACAGGGTATCCCATGCCTACAGAAGTCAACGACATTTTAAAAATGGCTGAAATTAATACCAAACCAATAATTGATAGTATTGTTGCCAAAGAGCATATTCCTATTCCAAGCTTAGATGCGTCTGATAAAGAGAAATATGATACATTTATAGCTATGATTCATAGCAGCAATAGTGGCTATAATGTGAATAATGATTGTGTTTCCTGTGGGATATGTCAGGCTGTTTGCCCTGCAAAAAATATAACGTTAGAGGATGGAAAACCTGTATTCCATCAAGAATGCGAATGTTGTATGGCCTGCATTCAACACTGTCCAAAGCGAGCCATCAATTACGAAAATAAGACGCAGGATAGAGGGCGTTATACACATCCTGATATTGGTCATAAAGTTATTTCACAATATTACTTGCATCCAAATGTAAATGACTGAAATATCTGTTAACATTCCAAAAAAAATAATTCAAGTTACTTTATAAAAAACTTATAACAAAAAACCTATGCTTTAATTTTACTTTTAGCATAGGTTTTCGCATTTAATCGAATTTTGGTTTTATTTTTAAACTTTCATCTTAATTTCGATACATATCCAACCCTTTCATTACATAAGGTCTCACAATATCTACAAGCAAATCAGTTCGATCATTTTCACCATCCTTAAACCAGGAATATGCACCTCCATAAATGGCTGAACATGTCATAGCTGAAATCATCTTTATATTAAGGTTATCTTTTGTTCTAAAGGTATCCCCTTTCAAAAATATGCTTTCTAACATTTGCTTAAGCATATTTCTTATTTTCTCGTCAACAAGAGTTGCAATAGATTTAGAATCCATTCTGCATGTCTTATAAAAAGCTAATATGTAATTGTACGTCATTATGATTAATTTGTTGCATATTTCATCTGTAAACTCCTGAGCATCCAGAATTTGCTTAGGAAACATTTTATTAAAAGCCTGTTCTATAATATCTTCTAACAAAGCATATTTATCTTCATAATGAGCATAAAAGGTAGCACGGTTAATAGCAGCCTTTTGTGCGATATCTTTTATAGTAATTGCATCGAATTCTTTCTTCTGTAGCAAAGTACCAAACGCTTCCTTTATTAATTGTCGCGTGCGCAAAACCCTTGGATCATCTTGATTTATCATCTTGTAATCTTCCTTTCTAAAACATCAAATTTCAAAATCTGTTGTTTAAGCAACTTTTCATTTAATCTGCTGGTTGTACTCATAAGAGTACCGTATTATGATGATATCACACACATGTTGCTTAGACAACGTGTAACTAATTTCTTGAGAGGAATGATAGTATTGAACATAAAACAAAAAAGAATTTTAATATTTGGTGCCGGTGTTGTTGGCAGTATATATGCACTTAGATTTGCACAATCAGGACTTGATGTTACATTATTAGCTCGAGGAAAAAGACTTGAAGCTCTTAAAAGGGATGGATTGAGCTATAACGATAACGGAGTCATAAAAAACATATCTATTAAGACCATTGAAACGCTAGAAGATGATGATATCTACGATTTTATCTTTGTTCCAGTGCGTTATGATCAAGCTGAAACTGCACTCTCTGCAATTAAGAATAATCATAGTAAAACCATTATTACCCTAACCAATACTATGGGATATGACCGTTGGCTTGAAATTGTAGGTGATAGATTACTCCCTGGATTTCCAGGTGCAGGCGGCGACATGAAAGATGGTATTCTGTACGCCCAGTTTGGTTCTGAAAAGCATCAAGGAACAATTTTCGGTGAAATAACTGGAGAAATTACTGAAAGAGTGAAAGATCTTTCTCATATATTTGAAGCATCGAATCTGCATTATGAAATACAAGAAAACATTAAAGCATTCCATATTTCCCATACGGCGTCCGCTATAGTTATTAAACATTTTTATACTAATACTGGTGTAATGGATGTAGAAACAGCAAAGAGTGAAAGCACTTTACTTAAGATTGCCAAAGAATTAAAGCAAAATTTATACACTGTAGCTAATGCAGGAATTCCAGTAATCCCACCTGAAGCAAAATCAATGGGAGAATTATCAGAGAATGATATTATCGCCATGTACCGACAGATGCTAAGCAATGATTTTACAATTGATGTTTTGCTTGGAAATCATGCTGTAAGCGCAAAAGCAGAAATATTATTATTGGATGAGCTGTTCCATAAGGCAATTCATTAAGCTCCGCAGCCAGATTAATTCTAAACTATATTAAAAATAACTATAATGCCTTTAATTGTAAAAAGCCCTCATATTCTCGAGGGCTTTTTGTATGGCAGAAATATAATAAAATTTTTCATTATACTCCTAAAATACCTAAGGCATATGCAGCAATTCCAAATATCATTAAGCTAATCATACAAATAAGAGGCGACACTTTTTTATGGAGCAGCCAGTATACTAGAATGGTTAATACTAACGGAAGTAAATTAGGCATTATGTTATCTAATTGTTCCTGAACTGTGTAATTAGTTACAGTTCCATCTCCATGAGTCAAAGTATATAGTACAAATGGAACTTTTATTGTCGTCCATTTCGCTACTAATCCTCCTATTACAGTATAAGTGAGTACTATTAATGCGCTTCTAAACCTAGGTACAGCTCCTTTTAATTTATTAATAAGATTGGTTCCTTCTCTATGAGCAATCATTAATCCATTATATCTTATTATAATTCTAATAATGTTTATTATTACAAAAAATAAGATCGGTCCAGCAACATTTCCATTTAGAGCTATTCCTGCGCATACTGCCGCTATTACAGGCCTTATTATTCCCCAGATTATTGGATCTCCAATCCCTGCAAGAGGTCCCATTAGTGCTATTTTTATTTGAACCACACCTGCTTCATCTACTGTTTCCTGCATATTTTCCTCGACTGCAATATTGGTTCCAAGTATTATACTTGAAAGAAAAGGCTGACAGTTAAAATATTCAAGATGCACTTTGACAGCTTTCTGTAACTCTTCTTTTGTCCTATATAATTTTCTTAGAATCGGCATCATACAATAACAATAGCAAAGATTTTGCAGACGCTCATAATTCCAAGACAATTGATAAAATTGACTTCTCCAGAATACTTTTCTTAAATCTCTTTTAGTTATTTTTATCTTTATTTCGTCTTCATGTTTTTCCTTTGAACTCTCTCTCTTAACTCTTGCTCTATTTCCTTTATCAAGCATATTTGAAATTTGTAAATATACTAATGCCAAACTAATCCCTAGAAGAGTTAATCCAACTAAGGTCATACTTGAAAAGGTCATTACTAGGAATCCCATTAGAAAAAAAGCCGCCATTTCTTTTACATTTAAAATTTTAAGTATCATAGCATATCCAACCACAACTAAGAATCCACTGGCAACTTGAAGCCCTTTAGGTATAGCTTCTGGCACAAAGCTCATCATATTATTTATTATATTAGCATCAACAAAAAATGCTACGAGCATTGTTGGAATTGCCATTCTTAAGGCACTAGGGATCGCTGTAAAAAAATGTGCTGCCGTGATTTTCCACAGTTCTCCTTTATCAACACCTTTTTCGGCCCAATGCATTACTGTAACATCTACAATTCCCTTCTGCAATACGAACATCATTTGTCCTACAACAGTTAATGGAAGTGCTATTCCTATAGCTACTCCAATACTTTGCTTTCCTAATATACATAATATAGCTGCTACTATGGAAGCTAAAGTTGCATCCGGTGGTGTTGCTACTCCAATAGTCATCCATCCAAGAGCTATTAATTCCATTTGTGCTCCAATCATAACCCCTGTCTTTATATCTCCTAAAGCTATTCCAACAAGTGTAGCTGCAATTATTGGTCTATGAGTTTGAAATTCCTCTGAAGCAGATCCAATCCCGCAAATTGAGGAAAACAAAAATAAAAGTAAGGCTTGTGTTAATGACATTACTACCTTCTCCTTGTTTTTAGAGTATTAAAAAAATCTGTCTTCTTATCCGTAGGCAGAATTCTAATCTCTATCTCAACATTAAAATTTGCAATTTTATTTAATGCCTCCAGCTCTTCGTTATCTAAGTAAAGATTAGTGTCTATTTTCTTCTTATCTTTCTTAAATGACATTCCTCCGATGTTTAAAATTCTTATCTTTCCCCCAGCCTCTATGAATTCAAGAATTTCAAAAGGATTTCCGAAAACCATTATTACTTCTTCATATTCACATTCTTCTTCGTAAATTTCTAATGCTTTTAAAGTGTCACAAAAGATTATTTTTACATCTTCAGGGACGGATAGTTCTATAAAAGTTTTTCTTATATCATTTCCTGCCACTTCTTTATTTATAACTATTATTTCAGTTATATTTTCATAAGTGCACCAATTATTTATCAGCTGTCCATGTACTAATCTGTCATCTAATCTAACTATTTTTAACACTATCCCACTTCCTTTCAGACTTTGCCATTTTCTCAGTCTTATTATAAAGAACTTCAGCATAATGAACTCGTATTCTCTATATTATGTTTTACTTTTGTATATTAGTCACAATCAAATAAATCCAAGTCCATTTGCCAGCCTATTTTCCATCAGGCAACCTTGGACTTGTTATTTATTTTCATGTGCCTTATTGTATCGTTCTCTTATATTAACCACACCACTTTGGCCAAAGTGTTCCGCTAAACTAGATATTTTATCTAAATCTTGCACCATATATGGTATTATTTCCACAATCATAGGCATATTCATTCCTGTAATAACATTTATATTTTTTCTATCCATAAATAAGCATGCCGCATTATAAGGTGTTCCCCCTAATATGTCTACAAGTATTAAAATTTCTTCCACATTTAGCTCTTCAATAGTCCTATCTATCTTTTCTTTTAAACTTTCTATACTATTATTTCCTTCAAGACAAATAGTCCTTATTTTTTTCTGCTTACCATGTATCATTTCAACCGAATTTATTAAAGCTTTTGCATAGCTTCCATGTGAAATTGCTATTATACCAACCATTTAATACACCTCAAGATATGTTTTTACAATTATCTATTATATATTACCATACCTTTTCTTACTTTGCTAACTACATAGATAAAATCAGCTTGAACTTATTTATTCTTAACTCATTTTGGCAATTCTTAAGATTCTCATATTTACTTCTTTAAGCCTCAACCACTTCTGATTTATAATTTTTCTTGAAGTCATCTCTATATAGAATATGACTATTTCAGAATTATTTTTATATTTTAATCCTGAGACAGTCATTATTCAATATAATATTTAATTAAAATCAACTAAGTTATATACCATCTTCAAAAGATAAATCATCATTACCGGCTGCTTCTGCTGGTTTAACTTTTAAAAATCTTACCGCAGTGTCTTTAGTACCTTTTACAATGTTATCTGCTAATTCTCCTATTTCCATTGTATCTTTAAGTAATATTGTTTCTAAAATCGCTCCTATATTACATCCAGCTACAACTTCCATATTCTCCTTCTCATAAGAAATTTCTACACATACTTTAAAAGGTGTTCCACCTAGAAGATCACAAACAAATAAAGTTTTAGCTGTTTCCCCATTAGCTATAGCCTTACTTATTTTATCTTTTAGAGTTACATCTGTGTCTTCTTCTAAGAAATCTATAAATTCAACCCCTTCAGTCTGCCCTGCTAAAAGCTTTATGGAACTTTCAATACCTGTACCATAATTTCCATGGCCTACTATGATTACATTGGTAGTCATTATAATACCCCCAATGCTGCTAATACTATGGCTAATGCAAAAGTTATTAATATTAAAATAGTAGGATTAACATTTTTCTTTTTTAATAAGTAGAACATAAGCAATGTGTATCCCATTGGCAATAAATTTGGAAGTATTTTATCTATGAAATCAGTTTGTAAAGATATAGCATGATCTTCAGTGATTACAATTTGTGATAATAATGTAATGTGAACATAAGATGCAATCAATCCTCCAATTACAGTAACTCCTAGAGTTGTCGCTGCTTTTGAAATTGCTTTCGAGTTTTCTTTCAATATATCAATAGCCTTGACTCCAAGATCATATCCTGCTGTTGTCCATATAATACGAGATAAAAATACACATACATAAACTGCAAAGAATAAAATAGGTCCAAGTATACTGCCTTGACTTGCAAAAGAAGCGCTGATACCAGCAACTATAGGTAATAATGTAAACCAAAGAAGTGCATCTCCAATACCTGCAAGAGGTCCAAATAAAGCTACCTTTAAACCTTTTATAAGACTTCTATCTTCACTGTTTTCTTCTAAAGATAAAATTAATCCCATAAGAAAGCCTACAAGGGTTGGATTAGTGTTAATAAACTCCAGATTATCTTTCATAGATTGTGAAACTTTTTCTTTATCATTATTATGAATTTTCTTTAAGAAGGGTAATAAAGCACAAGTCCAGCCTGCTGCCTGCATTCTTTCATAGTTAAAACTCGCTTGAAGCAAAACCGATCTAAAGGCAAGCTTTCTAAGATCTTTTTTAGTTAATTTATTGTTAGATTCCATCTTCATAATCTTCTCCTCCTTGATTGCTCACTGCAACACTAGCAGCCTGCCCTTTATTTTTGTCATTAATATATCCATATAAAGCAAGTGCTGCTCCTATTAATGCTACTGGCAATAAATTTGAAAATTGAACAAAAGAAGCTACTAAAAATCCTATTATTAAAAATGGTACATATTCAATCTTGAGCATTACTCTAAGTAATAGTCCAAATCCAACTGCTGGTAAGATTCCTCCTGCTATTTCAAAACCATGTTTTAACCACGCAGGCATATTATCTACCAAAACTCTCATTGGCTCTTGAGCTACATACGTACATAAGAACACTATAACTCCATAAGTTAAACCAACAATGAGAGTTGTCATTAAATTTAATTTCGTGAATGCCTTAGTATCTCCCTCTTCTGCATACTTATCTGCTTTATTCATAAATACTGAAAATGCTGAATAATAGAAAAGAATCACATATTGCATTAAGAAACTAAAAGGTAGTGCAAGTCCTATTGTAGCTTTAACATCTGCTCCAGTCGTATAGGCTATAACAGTTGTCATAATACCTGCTAGTATCGGATTTGGAGGTTGAGTTCCTCCTACTGGTGTAAGTCCAGCAAAAGCTAATTCAGTAAGTCCTCCTGCTACGAGTCCTGTCGTAACATCTCCTAAAATAATTCCTGTTAGTGTACATACTATTATTGGTCTAAAAATATAAAGTCCTTCAAGCCAAAAGTCAAATCCTACTATGACTGCCATAACTGAAAGAAGAATACCTTGTATTAACGTTATACTATGCATTATAATTCCCCCTTATTATTCAATACTATTTTTTATATCTCCAGGTGTATCTTGAGCAAATACCTTTACACCTTTTGATTCGATATACTTTAAATCTTCTACATCCTTATCATTCACATATACCTTTTTAGTGATTGCTCTCTTTCCTTCTGAGAAGTGCATGTTTCCAACATTTAATTCTTTTATTGGAACACCACCATCAACTAATTTTCTTGCAACCTCCGGTGTTTTGCAAACAATAAATATTTTTTGACTTGGTGCCGCTTTGTGTATGACATCTATTGTCTTTTGAATTGTGAAAAATCTGATCCCAACACCTGATGATTCTGCTGTCATTGACATTAATTGCTGCTGTACTGGATCACTTGCTGCAACATCATCTACAACTACAAGCAAGTTTGCTCCTAAGGCTGTTGTCCAAGTAACACCTACTTGTCCATGTACTAATCTGTTATCGATTCTTGTCATTAATATATTTGGCATTTTTAATCCCCCTTTTTATTTTATGTAATTATATAAAGCAAAACTCGTGCCAAGTAGTGTACATACTTACTACTTAACACGAGTTTTACAATATAAAATATTCTATTTTTATTTACAAACTACGCATTCAAGTTCTGTTACCCCTTATAATCACTCACTTTTCTTATATTTAAAATTTTCTTTTTACATATCAAAATTTTTCACTTTATTTTTTATGCTATCATATATAAAACCTATTTCAGATATAGGTATCTCAACTCTATAGAAGTGTTCTATTACACTAAAGGCTTTTTGAGTCAATTTTATGAAGTGTACATGACACTTCTCAAAACTTTCACAATCCCTATAATTCATAATAGGATCTTTTATAACTAATCTCTCAATCATGCAGCTGATATGTATATATAAACTGATTTTTAAATCATTCTCTAATTTGAACCCCAAGCTTCTTTCCAAAGTTATAAGTGCATCTTCCACTTGATCAACTATTTTATCTGGATTTAGTATTGTTAAGTAATTCAAAACATTTTCTAAAGTGAATAACTTAATGGCTTCCTTATTTATTTTTTCTATTATGTTATTATCTACAATTCCTTTTAAGGTATTAGCAAGAACTACATCTGCTTTTTTCATTATCAGATTTTCTAAAGATATGAAAGGAACACCATTTATCTGAGGGTCATTTGTACCAATAATAAGTTTTACATTATATTGCTTAAATACAAAATCTTCTTTACCATTTTCTTTTAAACTCTCATAATCATAAGCTGTAACCTTTACCTCGTCTTCACTAAAACATTTATTTAACAAATCTTTAATTTTACTTGCTGTCCCAATGCCTGTTATACAGGTTGTTATTATAACATCTGTTTTCTTTTTATTGGATTCTATATAATTTACTTTACTCACATTTTTCCTTGCTGCTTCATCTGCAATTTGTTTTAATGGCTGAAGCTTAAGTATCCTGCTTCCAACGTCTAAGGCTAATTTAGTAGAAACATTATCTACTATAGCTATATCTCCATATACCTCGTTTTCCAGCAAAATATATATAGTCTCAAGAGATCCCATATCAATAAGTATAAGAAGACCTTTAGACGTATCTATTGTTTTTACATATTCTAAAATCTTTGCACTTATATCTAATGGAGAGCTTTCCATTGGCATATCAAACGGTTCAAAAATATATTTGCCAAACAATCTATTAGCTACCCCTGCAATACTGCTGGCAGTCGAGTAACCATGAGCTATAATTATTGCATTAAGATTGCTTTTACTTGATTTATCTAGTGACTTTATATAAATAAGCATATATAATTCAGCTGTTTTATTTATTTCTAAGTCTAAATTATCCTCTATATCTTTTATCAGTTTTAAAACCTGTACATATTCTTTATGGAACCTTTTGCTCATTTCTTCAACTATAAAAGCAACTTCTTCATTATAACCTTCATTTTGAAATTCAACAAAATATGCTATAAGATTAGCTATGATTTCTGGACTATCAGCTAAATAATCTATTCCATAATTTATGTTCATAAAATGCAGTGTATTTTCAATGTTTTTTTCTATTGATTTATATATAACATTTTTTAAGCTTTTATATTTTTCATTAAATACAATATGATCTATTAATTTATTAAATATTACCATGCCTTTAAGAATAAACTCATCAATTGTTATACTGTTTTCTTTTAATTCTTTAATATTTTCATTTAATTCTTCAGTGATTTCAGAAACTTTATTAGAATGCATAGTAATATAATTTTGATCACTTTTTTCCAGGCAGCTTATAAACATATCCTTTATATTTAAGTTGTTTAATTCAATATCTTCATCTTTATCAATAATATCACTTGGCAGATTATTGATTTTTACTTTTAATGTTTCTTTATTATTCTCAATGATACTATTTAATGCATTAGCACAGCTAAGCTTTATAGCATTTATAAGTTTTCCAATATTTCCTTGAGCATTACTATTAATCAATATATTTATAACCTGACTGTTTACTATAATATCTCTACTTATATTTACTGCTTCTTTCTTATAAAAATATTCTATAAGATCAAATTTTTCCTTTAAGGGTCTTTCCTTAAAGTTTGGTATCTTTATTTTTAAAGGTATCCGTCTTAAAAATGTTTGTAAGAATTTATTTTCAAAACTTTCTGTAGTTGCAAAAATCAATCTTACATTAGCATTTCTCTTTTTTTCTGTTTCACCAAGTCTTCTAAACACGCCTTTATCTAAAAATAAAAATAATTTTTCCTGACCTTCTGGTGGTAAGCGATGTATTTCATCTAAAAAGAGATATCCACCATTTGCTTTTTCAATAAGTCCTATCCTATCACTATCTGCTCCAGTATAAGCCCCCTTAATTGCTCCAAATAATATTGCAGAAAATAATTCCGGATTATTTGCGTATTCCGCACAGTTAAACACTACAAAGGGTGCATCAGCTTTTATATAACTGCTGTTTTTTGCATAATCATATACCTTTTGTGCTAAGAAACTCTTTCCTACCCCGGAACTTCCAATAAGTAAAAATGGTAATCCATTTGGAGGATATGATACTGCTGACTTACACTGCTTAACAATCTCCTTTAAACTTCCTTTAGCTCCTACAAGCTCATCAAAGTCGTCTGTTTCTTTTTTATTAGTGCTTAATTTACTACCTTCCTTAAAATACTCAGCAATTAATTTAAATTTATCTCTATCTTCTTCATATACTTCTTTGGTTATAAAGTAAACAGGTCTCTTATTTATTTTTATTACTTCTTCCTCTTTTGTCAGCTCATTTAACACGTGACTTACTAGATTTCTTTGAAGCTTAAGGTTATCTGCTATAGTTAAAGCATCTAACCCGTATTCTCTGCTTCCGTCTATTTTCAAAGAAAGTTCTTTCAATTTCTCTTTAATCTTTTCTTTATTAGTCACAGACCTGCCTCCTAACTTTTTGATTATCATATAGCTGAATTATACACTAAGTATCCTATTTCATAATTTATTAACATTTTAGCACAGATTTAGTATCTGGCAAGAAATAATTCTAAATTTTTTCTATCCAAAATAATTAATCAATACACTAATAAGACTGTTAAAAATTAATAACTAAATATGATAAATCTTAGCTATATAAATTTAAATTAACAATGTACATTCGAGAATTCACAACATGAATGCTGAAAGTTTTCAAAATTTCTAAAACTAATATTTTAATAAAATGTATTATTTCAATTAGAACTTATATCTAAATAGGTACATTTATGCAAATCTGAAATTAAATCAGAAAAATAGTTGTCAAATGATAACTATTTTGGTAGAATACTTTTAAACAATAATGATTATTAAAGGAGATTTCATATGACTAAAAATGATGCTCAAGAATTAATTTTAAATATGGTGAACTTTTACAGCTTATTTAATGCTGAATTTATGAATCTTATTCCAGACTTAACTAATACAGAAATCACTCCTCTTTTTTCTAAAATATTAAATTTTATTCATTTTGAAGGTAAGACTACAGTCTCAAGAATAAGTAAGAAATTAAACATATCTGTACCAAATATGAGTAGAAGTATTAATGCTTTATATAATCTTGATTATTTAATAAAAAAACAAGATGAAAAAGACAAAAGGATAATTTATTTATCCCTATCAAATAAGGCATTAAATCTTATTTCATCTATTGCTGCAAATGAAGAAGATATCTTTTTAGAAAGATTTAATGTTCTTTCTGAAGAAGAAATAATTGAGTTATCTCACTCACTATTAAAAGCTCAAAAGTTGCTTGTAAAAATGCGTAATCTATATGCAGATAAGAAAAATATTAAGGAGTTGATCTAATTATGTTTATGAAAACTATAAAAGCAAAATTAATTATTTTGATAAGTATATTACTTTTATTTGTAAGTAGTGGCTTTGGAATTATTTCTTATATTAATGCTTCTAATGCTTTAGTATCAAATATTACAAAGACATTACCGGAAATAGCCATCCAGGCTTCTAATACTATTCAGGCCAATTTAGACAATCAATTAAATTCACTGGAAGTAACCGCCAAAATCGCTTCATTAAACAATGATGAGCCCGATAAATTAATGGAAATTTTAAAGGCTGAAGCCAAAAGAAATGGCAGTATTAAAATGGGATATGCTGATCTAAATGGTAACATTACGTATACTACTGGTGAAAAGGCTAATATAAAAGATACTACTTATTTTAAAAAATCAGTATCCGGAGAAAACTTCATTGATGATCCTGTAGTTAATGAAGGAAAAACTGCAATGACAATGGTATATTCTGTACCAATAAAAAATGATGCTTCAATTATAGGTGTATTAGTATCAGTTAGAGATGGAATGGAACTTAGCGAGATGATTAAGAAGATTTCCTTTGGCAAAACTGGAAGTGCTTATATGATTAATAGTCAAAGTAATAGTATTGCTTATAAAGATCCAAGTATGCCCTTAAATCAATACAATTCTATCAAAGAAGGGGAAAAAGATCCTGATTTAGCAGGCATCGCTGACATGCAAAAAAGAATGATAGCCGGTGAAACTGGTTTAAGTTTATATACTTTTGGTGGAAAAGAATCTTACGGAGGCTTCGCTCCAATTGAAAAGGAAAAATGGTCTGTAGTTGTCATTTTAGAAAAATCCGAACTTTTGTCAGAACTTGACTCTCTAAAATTTTCAATAACTATTACATCTATATTGTTTTTGATTATAGGAATTCTTGTAATTTATATTATTTCTAATAGATTATCTGCAAGAATCAAATATACTTCTAATTCTTTAAATATATTAGCTACTGGAAACTTTACTAATAAAATAGATAGAAAATATTTATATTTCAAAGATGAAATTGGTGATATGGCTAACTCTATGGATACTATGCAAAGCTCAATTGGAGCCATGATCAAAATCTCTAACGATAATTCCATAATAATAGATGAAAACTCTAGTAATTTATCAACTATATCTCAAAATATGCTTTCATCTTCTAATAATGTGTCAGGTTCAATTCAGGAAGTGGCAATTGGAATTAATTCTCAAGCCAATAATCTAGTTGAAATTACTACAATTTTAAATACTTTCAGTAGTAAACTTGAAGACATAGTAATGAACATTAAGGATATAGATAAAAATACAATAACAATGAATGATCTTGCAAATAGCAGCAGTTCAAGTATGAAATTGTTAATGGATGCAGTAAACAGCATAAGCTTATCCTTTAAAACTTTATCTAATAAAATATTTACCTTTAACAGCAATGTAAAAGAAATAAATAACATAGTACAAATAATTAATTCAATAGCAGATCAAACTAACTTATTAGCATTAAATGCATCTATAGAAGCTGCCAATGCTGGTGAAGCAGGTAAGGGGTTTGGAGTAGTAGCAAATGAGGTACAAGTTTTAGCAGAGCAAACAAAGTCATCATCTCAAAATATTAGTAAGTTAATATCTGATATCTCTAATGATACTGATATAATAACAAAAGATACAAATAACATGAATGCAAATCTTAACAATCAAGTTAACATTATAAACGAGACCATAAGCTCATTTGAAAATATACTTGATGTTATTAAAACTATAATTCCAAAAGTACAAGCTGCAAATATGTCGGCTATAGAAATAAATAGTGAAAAGACAGATATTCTTGATAAAATTGAAACTACATCTGCCATAGCTGAAGAAATATCTGCTTCAGCTGAAGAAATATCTGCTTCTACTGATGAAATGCACAATTTATCTAATGATGTAGCATCAACTGCTGCTACCTTGAATAATATGACAAAAAAATTAATAAATGAGCAGAGTAAATTTACAGTTTAGTTACATTAACGCTTAATTTAAGGTAATCCTTACAACTTATATATTGCAAGGATTCATACTAATAATTAATTACTGCTGATTTCTTTTAGAAATCATTTATTCTTAAATAATTATTTATGCAATATATTTAATCTAATAAAAATATTTGGAGGTGTCTTTTATGATTAAACCTTTATTTCTAGCTCACGGTTCACCTATGATGGCAATTGAGCAAAACACATATACTAAATTTTTAAATAGCCTTGGACGTTCTATTAGTCCAAAAGCTATAGTTGTTTTCACATCTCATTGGACTACTGAAACAACTACTATTTCTGTTTCTGATTCTAACTATGATACTATATATGATTTTTATGGCTTTCCAGAAGAACTCTATAAAATTAAATATCCTGCAAAAGGTTCCAGCACTATTGCAGAAAAAGTTCAAAAAAAATTAATTACTTCAGGTGTTGTTGTAAAGACAGATTTGACAAGAGGCCTAGATCACGGTGCATGGACTCTTTTACAACATCTTTATCCAGAAGCTAACATCCCAGTTGTTCAAGTTTCTATAAATTATACTCTGCCTATTGATACTCAAATTAAAATAGGTAGTGCTCTTAGGGAACTGGCTGAAGAAGATATTTTGATTCTTGGAAGTGGAAATACAGTTCATAATCTAAGATTAGTTGATTTTGATAAGGATACCGCTGATTCCTGGGCTAAAGAATTTGATGATTGGTTGATTGAAAAAATAGAAAATAAAGATTTTAGTGCCCTTAATAACTATCGAGAAGATGCTCCTAACGCAAACCTTGCAGTTCCAACTGCAGATCATCTTGTCCCACTATTTATAGCTTTAGGCAGCAGCCCCCAATTAACCCCTAAAGTTATCTTTAGAAATTATCAATTAGGAAACCTAAGTTATCTTTGTTATGAATTTTAGATAGTTTCAACTGCATGTTTTATAAAAATGGAAGGCACCCTCATAGGTGTCTTTTATTTTACTTTAGAATTGTTTATTAAATTTTTATTTATATTTGCATATATTCCTTTAACTTTCACAAAATAAAGATAAGGGATTTCAACTATTTCAGTATTAAATTATAAAGGGTGATTATAAATTGAAAAGAATTTTCTCTATATTTTCTATTTTTTTATTTCTGTCACTTAATATGAATGCGATAGCCAGTGTAGCACAACAAAAAGCATTTAAAGAAGGTTTTTATAATATAAACGACTTAGGATTATTAGAGAATGTTTCGTATAATGTTCAAAATGTCTCTGATTATAACGGATTCATTATTGTATTCGATTCTGATCAAAAGGTACAACAAGCACTATCATTAGAACCTCATTCAATAAAACATCCTCTTAAAACTATTAGAAGCTCTGATAGAGTTGTAATATTGGGTAAAGGAGAGCTAACGTTCCCTTACTAAAATTTGCAGTTCCTTATTAAATGACACCTTATAGGATCTTTTTATTTATATACAATTTCTACAGTTTTATGAATATTTATTCCTTAATTTCACATAATAACAGTACATTTAAGTTCGATAATAATAATTTTTAAGGTGGTTAAGCTAATGAAAAGATTTATTGTTATATTCTCTATTCTTTCAGTTTTATTTCTTAACCTGAATACCATACACGCTTTTGCTGAGCAAACTAGAACACTAACTCAAGGTATTTATAATGCGAGGGATACTAATTTGCTGATAGGCAGTCCTATTACTGCAAAAATGACCTCTCCTAACGATAAAGCTATCATTATAGTTATTGATGCTAGTCAGACTATACATGCACTAGTAAGATTAGGTCCTACAATTCCTCAACAGGTTTTACCGCCTCTTAATTATGACTATTCACTTATAATTTATGGAACCGGAAGCGTAGTATTGTCATAAAAGGCACTTTTAAAGTGTCTTTTTTTATTACGTTAAATTTATACACTATATATTTTCTACAAATATTATTTTATTAATATTTATGTTGTAGACATAATAAGTTTAGACATAACACTTGTGAGAATAATTGGTACATTTATAGGTTATAAAATTTATAATTTCATAGTTAACAATAATCAAAAAAACTATTATTTCTATAATAGGTAAATAAAAAAACACTACATAAAGATCTAAAAAACTTGTAGTGTTTCTTTCAATATTGTAAACTTTTCATCTATTCTATCATTGTAGTGTCAAGTATTAAGTCACATTGATTTTTAATATCCAGTTCTTTAAAATAATGCTCCTCCATGGGAATCCATTTATTTAGAAAATCCTGCAGCTTTTCTTTACCATTACGTTTTAAAATCCGCTCATACTGCACCTTTGGATCAACAGTTATAAAAATTTTATAATCATAATAATTTCTTAATGCTGGATGAAGACTATAGCTTCCCTCAACTATGGTTAAGTTCTTAGTTTTTACTTTAATAGGCTGGCTAAACTCCCACTTATTACATAGATACTTCCTGTATACTACAGGCTTATTATTTTTTACAGGCTTTAATATTTCCTCCTCAAATCTCTCATAGTGAACATTCTCACCAGCCTTGCTTAATCTTTCTGAAGTTTTCATCTCAAAAGGCAGAAAAAAATCATCCATGTGGAAAAGTGTGCAGTCAAACTCTTCTGTAAGCATTGTTCCTAAAGAGCTCTTCCCGCCGCCACATCGTCCATCAATTGCTATTACTAGCTTTTCATTATCTTTTAATAAATTTTTAATTACCTCAAATACATCTTTATATTCACTAAAAATTAGTGGTTTACGTGCTTCACTCATTATTTCCTCCAAAAATACACTTTTAACATTTTCACATATGTAATTCATCATCTATGATTAAGTTTGTTCTATTTTTGAGTATCTATGTCACTTCTATACTCTATAATATCGCCAGGCTGACAATCCAAGGCTTTACATATTGCCTCTAAAGTCGAAAATCTAATGGCCTTTGCTTTTCCATTTTTAAGGATAGAAAGATTAGCCATTGTTATTCCAACCTTCTCTGTAAGTTCTGTTACACTCATTTTTCTTTTAGCTAGCATCACATCAATATTGATTATAATCGCCATGTTATCCACCTCAAATCGTTAAGTCATTTTCTGATTTTATATCTATAGCTTCTTTTAAAAGCTTTTGGAGTACGGCTGCAAAAACTGCAACTACAATTGCTGCAAAAATAAAGAGCAATCCAATTAATATAATACCTGGAGCATCGTCTACCTCTGCTATGAGATAAAATAGCGGCATGCCTATTATATATAAGCTACTGTATGTGATTGCACAATATTTTATATTCTTTAAAGCCTTTACAGATAATTCTGAGAAAGCTTTGTTCTTGTCAATATAGCTTAAAAGTTTAAAAGTCTCATATAAAGCCAAGTAAAAAGGTATTGCTGTTGCATATAAATCGATTAAAACTAGATATTTCATATAAGCAATATTCGGATACAAACCCGCCGCATAATCTCCTATATATGGCACCAAAAATATACACAAAGCAAGAACTGGTATTCCAATAAGTATAACAGCTATCTTTAAAAATAGTGTTGATCCTAGTTTCTTCAAAAATGGTATTGTCTCTAGTTTCATAAAAAGCACCTCATTTATTTATTATCAGTAATATAATAACAAATCATTTATTGTTTTACAATAAATTTTTATTAAAATATGATGTAATTCATCATAGTAAGCATTAAGCCTATTTGATGAATTTATCAAATTAATATTACATACCGTTAAAAGATTGTATTTTAAAATAAAATAAGAACTTATATTACATAAACTCTTACTAATTAGATTTCAACTAATTCCGTTTCATATTTTTCAATAACTTTACCATTTTTAAATATTACCGCAATGCAGCTTATAATGCTGACAGAACGTTGTTCTTATACCCTTGGTATAGTATAATGTTAAGTATAAATAACCATAGGAGGAAAAGTTTATGGAAATTAAAACAGTATCTATTATAGGCTTAGGTGCGCTAGGTATTTTATTTGGAAACCACCTTTCCAAGCACATGGCAAAAGATGATCTTAGAATTATTGCTGATTCTGAAAGAATTCACAGATATAAATCAGAACATGTTTATTGCAACAGAGAAATCTGCGATTTTAACTATGTAACACCGGAAGTAAATTGCGATCCTGCAGACTTACTGATATTTTCCGTAAAGTTTGACGGATTGGTAAGTGCTATACAAACTGTAAAAAAACAAGTTGGACCTAATACTATTATTATGTCTCTTCTTAATGGGATAAGTAGTGAGAAAATCATTGGACAATCTTTTGGTATGGATAATATCCTCTATAGCGTGGCTCAAGGAATGGATGCAGTTAAAATTGGTAATAAACTTACCTATGAACATATGGGAATGATTTGCTTTGGTGACATTAAACCTGGAATACATTCATCAGAAAAAGTAGAGGCTGTAGCACGATTTTTTAAAAAAGTAAGCCTTCCTTATGACGTTGACGTTGACATGCAAAAAAGGCTCTGGGGTAAATTCATGCTAAATGTAGGTGTCAATCAGACTGTAGCTGTTTACGAATGCGACTACGGCGGTATATTGAAGGAAGGACCTGCAAGAGATACTATGATATCCGCTATGAAAGAAGTACTTCTCTTATCAGAAAAGGAAAATGTCTTTTTAACACAAGCTGACCTGGACTACTGGCTTCTAGTTCTAGAAGGCCTTAGCCCTCAGGGGAAACCATCTATGAGACAGGATTTAGAGGCTAAACGCTACAGTGAAGTTGAACTGTTTGCAGGTACCGTACTCTCATTAGGTAAAAAGCATGGCTTATTTTTCCCTACAAATCAAATGCTGTATGATAAAATCAAGGAAATGGAACGTCATTTTTAATTTAAGCACACTACAACTAGTGTGCTTTCAGCTTCATAATTATTTCATTCTTTTAATTGTTTCATCTAATGAAATACATTCTGCATATCTGCCATTCCACATGAATTCATTATGATATTTATAACTTTCTTCTGATGACATAAATTTATTATCAACTGTTGTGTTTGCATATGCTGGAACTATAATATTAAACCCATGTTCAAAGCCGCATTTTATAGTGGCATCAATACAATAGTCTGTTTGAAGCCCTATGACTATTACGTCTTTTTCTCCCTTATCTGTTAAGTATTCTAATAATCCAGATTCCTTAAAGGCACTATTAACCGTTTTATCAAATATCTTTTCCTGTGCCATAGGTTTAAACCCTTCATATATTTCAAAACCCTCATTACCTTTTGTTAATTCATTCCCAGCTCCATCATCATGACGCACATATATTACTTCAACATTATTTTTCCTAGCCTCATGTATTAATTCTTTAACATTAGCCACAAAGGCATCAAAGTTATATAATTCTTCATTTGTTATTAATTTTTGTGTATCAACTACTAATAAAACCATCTTTATATCCCCTTCAAATTCATTATTTATAAATACTAAGCCATTGTTCTTTTGTGATACAGCTAATATGCTCTGTTCTAATATCATCAATCAGCTCTAATTTTACATCTTTTTTGGTATGGTGATATTTAAAACCACATTTTTCTTGAACACGCCAAGATTTTTCGTTTCCATCATAATATCCGCACCAAATAACCTTGAGCCCAATATCTTCAAAACCATGTCTCATAAGCTCCTTAACTGCTTCCGGAATCAAGCCTTGTCCCCAATAAGGAACACCAAGCCAATAGCCAATTTCACCTTCATCCTTGTTTATAGCTATATTGCTGTCTTCACCAATCACAAGTCCGACACTGCCAATTGGCAAATCTTTACCTTTTAATACAACTGCATAAGTTTCATTTTTAGATAAGACATCTTCAATAATCTGGCGGCTATTTTGAACATCAGTATGTACCGGCCATCCTGCAGAAGGTCCTACGTTCTGATCCTTCGCATATTTATATAACTCTTGTGCATCTTCCTCTTTCCATGGACGCAAAATTAATCTGTTAGTTTCTAATATCACTTTTACCACATCCTACTTAAATAAAACTTTACTATATTTTAACATAAAATAAGAGCTTATATTACATAAACTCTCAAAATAATAATCACTTATCAAGATTCATCTCAAACTCAATTTCATGCATTAAAGGGATTCCAAAATCCCCAACCAAAGGAATTGATGGCTTTAACTTCCTTGAATCGTTTAAGGCATTGTGATATAAATTTACCATATCAAAGCCTCGCTGTTGATAAAAACCTAAAGCATTAATATTATCATTAGTTGTAATTATCTTTACTTTTGAGCAATTTTCTCCTCTTGCAACTTCAATAACTTTATTTAAAAGAACTGTTCCAATACCTTGCCTTTCCATCAAGCTATCTAATGACATAATTTCACACTCAGAAGCTTTTACTCTATAAGTCACGAGCCCTATAATTTCTTCATTATCATACATAACAAATCCATCTATTAATCTCATGTCAACAATTTCTCCTCTCACAACCATATCTGTAGAGAACCAATGTGACATTATAAATTCATTAATTTGATTTCTGTTTTCTGAAGATATTATTTTTATATCCATGAATTAATTATCCTTTCCTTAGCTTAAATATTATTTTACATGAAATTATCCTCTATTGTCATACTTGCCTTAATATAGTAACAAAAATATATAAGATTCTAATATGTTTTAATTTAAAATTTTTATTTATAATACTGCTAAGAATTTTTCTTAATATATATTTTTAATGCTTTTATTAACAAAATTAATGTGTAAACTCCTAATCCCCACAATATAACTAAAGGAATTAATCTAGTTAAGTCTATAATAGTCATAGTATACATTATATATTCCCCCTTAAATTCTCTAATACTGACTTCCTAATTATACCATGTTTTCATATGCTATATTATTTGATTTCCAAAAATCAAATTTATATTTTTTAAATGTTTTCCTTTAATATATTTCTAAATGTCTGCTTTTCTAATCTTCTACTAATCTATATCCAACGCCAACTTCCGTATATATATACTGTGGCTGTGCTGGATTCTTTTCTATTTTTCGTCTAAGGCTTGCCATGAAAACTCTAAGAGACTGAGTTTCGTTTCCTACTGGAGAAGTCCAGATTTCCTTAATTATAAAATTATGAGTTAATACCTTTCCAGGAAACTTACAAAGAAGAGCCATTATTTTATATTCGTTAGGAGTTAGATGTATATCTTCATTATTTATAGTCACTTTTCTTTTATTAAAATCTACAACTAAATCTTTAACTTGAAAAACCCCTATATCTTTCGTTTCATTATTTGTTGTTACACTATGTCTTAATGATACCCTGACTCTTGCTAATAGCTCTCCTATTCCAAAAGGTTTTGTTAAATAATCATCTGCTCCCTTATCTAAGGCTTCTATTTTCTGCCTCTCATTTTCTCTTGCAGAAACAATTATTATTGGAATCTTACACCACTCTCGTACCTTTGTAATTACATTAATACCATCCATATCTGGAAGTCCCAGATCTAGTATTATTAAATCAGGTCTATGGGATATCGATAGTGCAATAGCTTCTGCTCCTTTATCTGTTTCTATATAATTAAAACCCTGCGCTTTTAAGGATGCCGTTATAAAATTTCTTATTGGTTTATCATCCTCTACAACAAGGATATATGGTTTATTGTCCATCACCATTCCCCTCCTTTGGAATATTAAATTTAAAAATTGCTCCTTCGCCATTCTCTCTATTGTCAGCTGCAATTGTTCCTCCATGAGCTTCAACTATAGATTTACAAATTGCAAGACCTAAGCCTACACCTCTTCTTGAATCAGATATTTTATCTCCATTAGTGAAAAATCTATCAAATATGTGTGGCAATATATCTTCTGCTATTCCAGTGCCGTTATCAATTACTTCAAAAATAATATCTTTTTCGTTTTCATAGACCTTAACCTCAATCAAAGAATTTTTAGGTGTGAATTTAATAGCATTATCAATTAAATTTATAAGTACCTGCTCAATTAAACTTCCATCCATAGGAGCCATTATTACAGCTTCAGGAACTGTTACTTTTATTTCATGATCTACAGAGCGCTTTGAAATTCTTTGAACTGCTTCATATACCACTTCTTCAACCAGCTCTGTATCTTTTTTAACTTTCATATCTCCACCATCAAATCTTGTCATGCTAAGCAGATTTTCCACTAACCTTATAAGCCATTCAGTATCATCATAAACACTCTGAAGTAATTCTCCTCTAGTTTTTTCAGATATAAGATTACCTGTTTCAATAATGGTGCTCACAGAGCCTTTGATACCTGCAAGGGGGCTTCTAAGATCATGAGATATTGATCTTAAAAGATTGCTTCTAAGCCTTTCACTTTCAATTTCTAAATTAGATTTCTTTTGGATTTCAGCTAAGATTTCCCTATCTAATGCAATATAAATCTGACTTGCAACTGTTTCAAAAATAAATTTCTGCGCTGGTTTTAACGGTCCATTAATACAGGAAACACCTAATACACCGAGTACTTTCCCATGACTTTTTAGAGGCATATAATATCCTTTTGCTCCATGAAATGTATTGGTCCCGGCTCCACATTCTTTATCATTTAAAAATGTCCAATAAGCAACTGCTTCTTCATCCTTATTTAATAAAGTCCTGTCTTTCTCTCCTTTAGTTGCAGTATAAATAAATGGAGTGGAGAGCTTATTCTCTTGTCCTAAGTAGCAGATAACAGTTCTTTCAAGGAGCCTTGATAAGTATTTTATTCCTATACCTACAACGTCTGCTGTTCCAGTTGCACTTAACAATTTTCTGCTTACTCTATATAATATCTGAGTTATATTTTCTCTTTTCGAAGAATTAAGTGCTTCCCTTTGAATTTTGCTTGTAAGAGTCCCAATTGTAAAAGTTACTATTAACATTATAGGAAAAGTAGCTATATAGCTTTTATCATAAACCTCCAAAGAATATCTTGGCTCTGTAAAAAGATAATTAAATAAAAGTATACTCACAATTGAGCAGATAAAACCCAAGATGTATCCCCTTGTCTTTATATTTACAATAATAACCCCTAATATAAAAATCATAATAACGTTAGCAGTACTGAATCCTAAATAATCAATGCATAATGCAACTATTGTAGTAATTAACATTATTAAAACTGCTATTAAAATTTCTTTTTTTGATATCTTAGAGCTATATTTATTCTTTTTTATAGTCTTTTCTCTTTTCTTGTCAAAAGTTGAATTTGGGATAACATATACATCTATATAGGAATTAGATTCCATAAGTTTATCAACAATATCTTTTGCATAAAAATGAAATAAATTATTTGGTTTTTTATGATTTTTACCTATAATTATCTTAGTTACATTTCTGAACTTTGCATATTGGATTATTTGCTCAACCGCATTATCACCGTATGCAGTTACTACTTCGCCACCAAGCTGCTCAGCTAAATTAAAATGAGAATTTAACCTTTCTCTATCTTCTTTACCTAAATTTTTAGATTTTGTACCTTCAACATATAATGCAATCCATTTTGAATGATGCGCTTCAGCCATTCTTGTTGCCGTTCTTATAACTCTTAAAGAAGATGGTGAAGGAGATATACATGCAAGAACTACATCTGAAGTAGGCATTACAGTTATCTGGCTTTTTGATAATCTTACACTTTCCACTTCATAATTTACCCTGTCTGCAGTTCTCCTTAAGGCTATTTCTCTAAGAGCAAACAAATTATTTTTAGTAAAGAAATTATTAAAGGCCTTCATTGTTTGTTCTTTACTATAAACTTTTCCCTCACTAAATCTATTTAAAAGCTCATCTGGTTCAATATCTATTAACTCAACCTTATCAGCATCATCAAATACCTTATCTGGAATTGTTTCTCTTACAGCAATATGAGTTATACTTTCAACTATATCATTTAAACTTTCTATGTGCTGAACATTTAAAGTCGTATAAACATCTATTCCTGCCTCTAAAAGTTCATCTATATCCTGCCATCTTTTTCTATGCCTTTCAGTAGCAGCATTAGTGTGGGCAAGTTCATCTACTAGTATTATCTCAGGTTTTCTAACTAATGCTTTATCTAAATCAAATTCTTTTAAAGTTACCCCTCTATAATTAATAACTTTAACGCCTATATTCTCAATTCCATTTACTAAAGCCATAGTTTCTGTTCTTGCATGTGGTTCTATATAACCAATTACTACATCTTTGCCAAGCCTTTTCACATCATGAGCTTCCACCAGCATAGCATAACTTTTTCCAACACCTGCTGCATAACCAAAAAATATTTTTAATTTTCCTCTTGAAGACTCATTTTCTTCTTTTTTTATTTGATTTAAAAGATACTGTGGATCTGGCCTTTCATTTATATCTATTTAAATCACTCCTAACATTTCTTTAATTTTAGCTTAGGCACATGAAAGAAAATAATAGCCCAGCATACTGTTTTATTATTTCTTTGATTGCGCCTTCCGCCTAATGAAATTATATATCCTCTAATAATAATATAAAAGTAAAATGAGTTCAAAACCCAAATTACTTTGTATTTAAAATTGAAGCTATTTCCATATTGACTTTTAGAACATTTACTCTTGGTTCACCAAATATTCCAAGTGTTCTGCCTTCAGTGTATTTATTAACTATTTTTTGAAGATCTGCTTCACTTATTCCTGATGCCTTTGAAACTGCAGGTATTTGAATTCTTGCTGACTCTGGACTTATATCAGGGTCTAATCCTGAACCTGAACTTGTAAGCAAATCTGTAGGAATATCTTCTTTTTTAACTCCAGGATTAGCTGCTAAAAAATCATCTATATCTTTTTGAACCCTTTCCTTAAGTGCATCATTCGATGGAGCTAAATTTTGAGATCCTGATGCTACTCCGCTGTAGGCTGCTTTTCCGCTTTCATCTGGCACAGTATCTGCTTCTGCATAAGTGTTATAATTTACAGCTGAAACTCTTCCTCTAAAGAACCTTGGATCTGTAAAATTTTGTCCTATAAGCTCAGAGCCAACTTCCTTACCATCCAGGCTTACCATGCTGCCATTAGCCTTATTATTAAATATAAGCTGGCTTATTCCTGTCATAAAAAGAGGATATATAAGCCCGCAAAGTACCATAAACATAATACTTATACCAATAGATTTTTTAATTATTTTCATATAAAAATCTCCTTTTTCTTGAAATGCATACTGTTATTTATTGTTAACTGGTAACTGAATAAATTATCCAATATTAAGAATCCTAACTAATGGAGTAATAATAACATCAATTACTTTAATCCCTATAAACGGAACAAGTACTCCTCCACCTCCGAAAATAAGCATATTTCTAAGAAGCATAGTCTCTGCCTTCATTGGTTTATACTTTACCCCCTTCATTGCTATTGGTATAAGTAATGGTATTATTATTGCATTAAATATTAATGCTGAAAGTATAGCACTATATGGAGTTGAAAGTCCCATTACATTCATAACCTGCATTTCAGGTATAGCCACAGTGAAAATAGCAGGAATTATAGCAAAATATTTAGCTACATCATTAGCTATACTAAAAGTTGTTAAAGCTCCTCTTGTTATTAGAAGCTGTTTTCCTATCTCAACAACTTCAAGAATCTTTGTTGGATCTGAATCTAAATCAACCATATTAGCTGCTTCTTTAGCTGCTGTAGTACCACTATTCATTGCAAGCCCTACATCTGCTTGAGCAAGAGCTGGTGCATCATTAGTTCCATCCCCTGTCATTGCTACAAGTTTACCTTGATCCTGTTCCTTTTTAATTGCAGCAATTTTATCTTCTGGTTTACATTCAGCAATAAATTCATCTACACCAGCTTCTTTAGCAATAGTTGCGGCAGTTAAAGGATTATCTCCAGTACACATAACTGTTTTAATTCCAATTTCTCTAAGTCTTTCAAATCTTTCTATAAGTCCTGGTTTAACAGTATCTTTAAGGTAAATCACCCCATATGCTTTTTCATTAACGCAGACTACAAGAGGTGTTCCTCCTAACTTTGAAACGCTATTTACTGCATCATCTAAATCCTCCGGAATATTTCCGCCAAGTTCTTTTATTCGGTTCTTTATAGAATCAGAAGCTCCTTTTCTTACCTTCAAACCATTTGGTAAATCTATTCCACTCATTCTTGTTTGAGCTGTAAATTCAATAAATTCTAAATTTTTATATTCTTCTTCTTTGGCATTTGAACCTAATTTTCTTCCAAGTTCAACTATTGATTTTCCTTCTGGAGTATCATCTTTTAAAGAGCATATTACTGAATAATTTATAAGCTCACTTTTATCCGCATTTCCAACTGGAATAAATTCAGCTGCAAGTCTGTTACCAAAGGTTATGGTTCCAGTCTTATCAAGAAGCATTGTATCTACATCACCACAAGCCTCTACTGCTTTTCCTGACATTGCAATAACATTAAATTTTGTAACTCTATCCATACCTGCAATACCTATGGCTGATAGAAGTCCTCCAATTGTTGTTGGTATTAAGCATACAAGAAGTGCAATTAAAGTTGAAATATAAATAGCAACTCCAGAATAATGAGCCATTGGATAAAGTGCAACTATTACTATAAGAAATATAATTGTTAAACTTACGAGTATGGTGTTAAGTGCAATTTCATTTGGAGTTTTCTGCCTTGAGGCTCCTTCAACAAGCGAAATCATTTTATCTAAGAAGGATTCACCAGGAGTTGCTGTTATCTCAATTTTTAACCAGTCACTTACAACCTTTGTTCCACCTGTAACTGATGCAAAATCTCCTCCTCTCTCCTTCATAACAGGTGCTGATTCACCTGTTATAGCTGATTCATCTACAGAAGCTATACCGTCTATAACTTCACCGTCATTTGGAATTATATCTCCATTTTCAACTAAAACTATATCGCCTCTTTTTAATTCATTGGCATTTATTATTTTAGTAGTTCCATCAGTATTTAAAAGTTTAGCTACAGTATCCTTTTTCATCTTCTTTAGATTTTCAGCCTGGGCTTTCCCACGTCCTTCTGCAACTGCTTCAGCAAAATTTGCAAATAATACTGTTATAAAAAGTATTACTGCTACAATTAAATTGTAAGCCCTCAAATTATTACCCTCATCCCCAAATAAGCTTGGTACAAAGGTAAGTAATAGAGTTATAACAAAACCTACTTCAACCACAAACATAACAGGATTTTTTATCATATATTTTGGATTTAACTTCTTAAAAGATTCTATTATTGCTTCATTTAATATATCTTTTGTAATAAATTTAGATTCTTTTTTATTATCACTCATAGTATTTTCTCCCTGCCTTCTAATTTCATAATAATCAATGCCACAAAGTTAAGTGTTCTGCTACTGGTCCAAGAGCTATAGCTGGTAAAAAGGTTAAAGCTCCAATTATTAAAACAATAGCCATTAAAGTTACTGCAAACATTGTATTATCAGTTCTAAAAGTTCCTGCTGTCGCTGGTATACTTCTTTTTGCTGCTAAAGATCCCGCTACTGAAAGAAGAATTATGATGGATAAGTATCTTCCATAAAACATAACTATTCCTGCTGTGGTATTCCAAAACATAGTATTATCTCCTAGACCTTCAAAACCAGAACCATTATTAGCCGCAGATGAAGCAAATTGATAAACTATTTGAGACAAACCATGGAAGCCAGGATTCGATATCCCTGCAAACCCCTCAGGCATAACTAAAGCCAGTGCTGAAAACATCAATATTAAAAATGGATGAATTATTATAGCTAAAGCTATAAGTTTAATTTCTCTGCCTTCAAGCTTCTTTGACAAAAACTCTGGTGTTCTTCCTACCATAAGTCCACATAAAAAGACTGTAAGAATTGCATACATTATCATGTTCATAAAGCCTACACCTTTTCCGCCAAATATAACATTAAGCATCATGTTCATGAGGGCAACCGCTCCCCCTAAAGGTGTTAAGGAATCATGCATATTGTTTACTGTTCCTGTTGTAAAAGCTGTAGTTACTGTAGTAAATAAGGAAGACTGTCCTATTCCAAATCTAACTTCTTTACCTTCCATATTACCCATAGCCTGACTTAATCCGATATGTGCTAAAGCTGGATTTCCTGCCTTTTCTGCAAAGTAACATATTGGTAGTGCTATAATAAATAATCCTGCCATTGCACCAAAGATCGCCCAGCCTTGTTTTTTATTTTTTAGCATTAAACCAAAGGTATAAACTAGTGCTCCTGGAAGCATCATCATAGATAATAACTCTATTAAATTTGTTAAAGGCGTAGGATTTTCAAAAGGATGTGCTGAATTTGCACCAAAGAAACCACCCCCGTTTGTACCTACATGCTTTATTGCTTCAAGAGCTGCTACAGGTCCCATCGCTATGTCCTGCATTTTCCCTTCTATTGTTGTAACTGTTTTAGTTCCAGATAGAGTTTGTGGCACTCCTTGAGATACTAAAAGAATTCCTATTACTATTGAAAATGGTAGTAAAACTCTTGTTGTAATTCTTGTTATATCAACAAAGAAGTTTCCCATTGATTTTTTTCCAATTATTCCTCTCATAAAAGCAAGAGCTGCTGCAAAACCTGTTGCCGCTGATGTAAACATCATAAATATAATAACTATCATCTGGCTTAAATTAGAAAGTCCAGACTCTCCACTATAATCTTGGAGATTTGTATTTGTCATAAAACTTATAATTGTATTAAAAGATAAGCTCTGCTCCATTCCATCTATTTTATTTGGGTTTAGAAATAAAAGTCCCTGAGCTCTTAAAATTATATATCCTATAAATACCATAACCGCATTTACTGCTATAATTGAGACCACATATTCCTTCCAATTCATTTTTTCTTCTTTATTTATTCTACATACTTTATAAATAAAGTTATCTATTGGATTAAAAACCTTATCTACAACTGTCTTTTCCCCAGTACTCACGTAATATAAATACTTTCCAAGTGGTACTACAATTAGCATGAAAAGTAGTAAAGTTATTATTATTTGTAACCATTCCATAATCTATTCCTCCTAATTTGCTGCAACTATCTAAAATTTTTCTGGATTAAATAGTGCATAACTCAAATATCCAAATAGTAAAACTATAATTCCAATCAAAATCCACATACATATTCCCCCTATTTATTCACTTGCTTTTCACACCAGTTAGCAAAAAAGATTACTGAACCAAAGCCTAAAATCAATAATGTAAAAAATACAACATCTAACATTGTTCCTCCCCCTTCGATATTTATTTTCTATATTGAATAATACTACTTACGGTATAAAGATTGGATTAAAGTATAGCTATTGGTATAAAGATTGTATAAAGATTTTGGATATCTATGAAAACTTCTTTAATCTAAACTTATTATTTGTTTATGACTAAACCTTTATACTTTCTTAGCTTTAATTTTTCTTCTCCTTTGGTAAAAGCATGAACTTTTAATTATTAGTGCGTGCCATGCTTGGCACGCAAAAAAATAATCCTGAAGAATATCTCTTCAGGATTATTTTTCATGTTCTAATATTTAATTTATTACCCATGTTTAGAACAAAATCTAAAGCTACTATTGAGCCGTAGATTTTTTACACATCTGCCTTTTTAAGCGCATGTGAGAAAAATTTGGCAAGTGAATAAAATAACTTTTAAGTTAAAACTATTTTGAAACTCTTTTTAAGAAGTCTTGCTTGCAGCTACTTAAAAATAATGGAACATTTTCAACATCAACATCGCTAGTTTCAAGTCCAAACCACTTTGTCGGTGTTACAGTATATTTTTTTATAAATAACTTAGTTCTATATATAAGTGCTTCCCAGGTACTCAAGTCTGCTTCATAAGAAAGCTGTTCTACAATTAAAGTAAAGCGGAAATCTCCTACTTTTCGTTCAGGAATAATAGTGTAGTTTCTAGATTGAATATCTATTTCTCCACTTTTTACCAACTCGGTTGAAATCTGACGTAAATAAACATTTAATTTTTGTTCTAACCTAAAGCCAAGTTTTATTTGGACTTTTACAATATATGATGTTCCGAAAGTCTCTACTTCATATTCTGCATCGTAAGGATTATCAGTAACGACAACATTAACAAACCAATATACATCGGCTTTCTTTGGCCTTCTATCTAAAATAGAGTACATTATATTTCTCTCAATTTTTTCAGCATATTCTGAATTAGTTAAATATACAAGGTTTGTTGCATATTTAGGCCTATCAGTATCCTGACGTAAAAGATTTAGTTGTTCTTTATAATCTTCAATTTTAACATATTTTAATAAACGAATCTTAGTATAATGACCTTGAATCCATATGTACATAAGGGATAAAATTACTAGAGCAATTAAAACCGCTACATATCCTCCATGCGTAAACTTAACAGCATTTGCAACAAAGAAGGAACCTTCAAATATACCAAAGAAAACAAGTATACTTGTAGCAATAACAGGAGAAATTTTTTGTTTTAATAAATAGTTAAACAAAAGAATAGTTGTCATTAGCATAGTAACTGTAATTGATAATCCATACGCTGCTTCCATATGTTCAGAATCTCTAAAATACAACACAAGTCCAACGCAAACAATCCATAAAAGTTTGTTAATGGAAGGCATATAGAGCTGCCCTTTGAATCTTGATGGGTACATAATATGTAATTTAGGGAATAAGTTTAATTTAATAGCTTCAGAAACAAGAGTAAAGGACCCTGAAATCAATGCTTGAGAAGCAATAATTGCAGCTAAAGTTGAAATTATTATACTAAAAATTAAAAAACTATGAGGAACCATTTGAAAAAATGGATTTAATTCTCCTGGATTTATATGCATGGAATTTTTCTTGGCAGCCAGTACCCAAGCTCCTTGACCAAAGTAATTTAATAATAAACTTATTTTAACAAAAGGCCAAGAACCATAAATATTCTTTCTCCCAACATGTCCAAGATCGGAATAAAGAGCTTCTGCACCAGTTGTTGCTAAAAATACGCTTCCAAGAATAAAAAATCCTAATTTATTATCGCTGCTAAAAAGAATTTTTATTGCATAGTATGGAGACAATGCACGTAATAGAGTCCAATCATTAGATAGCCCTATAATCCCTAAAATGCCGAGCATTGAAAACCAAATCAACATTATTGGACCAAACATTTTTCCTATTAAATCAGTACCAAAATGTTGAATAAAAAATAGTAGACATAGTATTGTTATTACAATTGTAATAATTATATCTTGATCTCTGCCAAAAAGAGCATTAAAACTTGGAATCAGCTTTAAACCTTCAATTGATGACGTTACAGTTACAGCAGGTGTTAACATTCCATCAGCAAGTAATGCAGCTCCACCAATCATAGCTGGAATAATAAGCCATTTTGCACGATTACGTACTAATGTAAAAAGAGAAAAAATTCCTCCTTCACCTTTATTATCTGCCTTTAATGTTATAAAGACGTATTTTATTGTTGTCAAAATTGTTATTGTCCAAAAAATTAGAGACAAAGCTCCAATAATAAATTCTTCAGATATATGTCCTAACCCACCATTGCCTTCAATAATTGATTTCATTACATAAAGTGGTGATGTTCCAATATCTCCATACACTACACCTAGTGCTACTAAGACTCCCCCTAAACTTAATTTAGTAACATTATTATGTTTATTAGTTGATTTCATATAAACCTTCCTTTTCAAGAAATATAATTATAAATATAGTATACCTTGTTTTAACACTAATTATTATAATATCATTTATGAAAAATAGTAGTCAAATTACTAAAAGTTAGATAATGAAACAAATTGTCAAAATTACGCCCTCAACATCGTTTACATGAACAAATTCAGACAAAATCAAATAAATTTTATAACCAACCTGGAGCTTTAAAAATTCCCACCTACTCTCTTATTTCGAAGCTTTCATTTCTTTAAAATCTTTACTATATTAAAATCTAGAATAGAAATTATTTAGTTAACAATGAAGCAGTAGATGGACTAATCCTAACTACTGCTCAAAAAAATAAATAACTTATAATTAAGCTATATATGGCATTAAATTATTAATCAAAGATTTATCTATATGAAATAAATTCTTCTACTAGTTTAAGCATAAAGTTGCTTATTAGCAGCATTCAATTTTATCTATACAATTTAAAGCTTTTTCTTTTACTCTCTTACATCCGTCTTTTAATCCTTTTTCATATCCTTCATGAAGTCCCTCGTTTTTGCCTTTTGCATATCCTTCATAGAATCCCTTTTGCTCACCTTTTCTACATCCTTCGCTGAAGCCCTCTTCTTTGCCCTCTTCATAGCCTTTATGGAATCCATTTTTTTCTCCTACTTCAATACCTTTATAATATGCTTTTTTAATAGCTGCCTTATAAGCTTCTTCTAATGCTTCGGCAGTTGGACATTCTATTTTTTCAAAGCAATTTTCTTTTTTCTCTTCCTTTTCCTCACATCTATCGTGTTTATCATATTCTTCACATTTATCATATTTTTCATGCTTATCGCATTTTTCATATTTTTCATGTTTATCATATTTATCTTCATATTCATAATAGTTACTCATTTTTATTTCCTCCTGCTATTAATCGCTAAATCAGTATTCTCTACTTATATACTATGTTAATCAACTTAATTTGTTATAAGTTTTAAAAATTTTAATTTAATAAGTATTAAAACGGCATTATAATTTTCCAAGTGTTTATTATTATTTCTAGAGAATAATAAAATAAAGGCACATTAAGTATTTCTACCTAATCTGCCTCTATTGAAAAATAAAATGTAATTAACGTATTACCATTTTATTATATTTCCCTTCAAAATCAAATTCATTCCATTCTATTAATTATTTACATCAGATTTATTGACAATCAATAGACTAATTTATAAGAATTTAGTCTACTAAATTTTCTCCATCTTTAAATGCTCTTAAAGATAACTCATCAAACACTGCTAGATCAGGATTGTGACTAGTTCCACAGTAATGAATACTATCCTCTAATTTCCAGCCTAATTCTTCTAACATATTATTAGCATATTTAACACCCTCTGCTCCTATTTTAGGATCTGGGCTTCCTTGGGCAAATATTGTTATTAATTTTTTACCTGGATATTTTGGCTTGTAATCATTTCCAAGCATTGGGAATGTACGATCAAACCAGACCTTTGCTTGCCCTGTAATTTTATAATAATAAATTGGAGAACCAAACACAATAGCATCTGCTTCCTTAATAGCTTCATACATTGGTTGTAAATAATCCTTAACAGCACATCCGTCATGGGTACGGCAATACATACATCCTTGACATCCACGTATTCCAGGATCATTTAAATCAAATTCTATAACTTCAGCACCTTTAGATTTTGCTCCCTTTGCCACTTGTTCTAATAATTTTCCAGTATATCCATTCTTTCTTGGACTTCCGTTAAAAATAACTACTTTTGACATTTCATCTCTCTCCTTTTAATATAAAAATTTGTTCAGTCAATTCACTTATCTATTGACTAACTTCATTATATTAAGTAACATATAAATCAACAAGTACGCAAAAAATGTTTAGTTACTAATATTTATATAAGTAATGGAGGTTGCTTTATGAAAAACCCTTACATAGGATATGCTTTAAAAATTATAGGCGGCAAATGGAAACTGTTAATCATTTGGACCATGTCACAAAATGGAGTTATTAGATTTAATGAACTACAGAGAAAAGTTACTGGTATATCTAGTCTTATGTTATCAAAAAACTTAAAAGAACTCGAAGAAGACTGTCTTATTATTCGTCGTCAATATAATGAAATTCCACCAAGAGTAGAATATGAATTATCAGAACTTAGTCAAAAACTCATAGGAGTTTTACAGTATCTTGGTAAATGGGGAGACGAAGCTTATAACTATAAACATCCATCTGTTTAATATAACCCTGCAGATGTAAACTTAATTTTATTTTAATATAATATTTATATTAACTTAATCATTTTGACACAATACTAAGACAATTATTGTTTATAATAATATCGTAAGTTATTTAAAACTTATTCTAATTCCCCCTATTTTATAAATATACATAACTCATAACTCAGGATAGCTTGTTATCACTTATACAAGTTATCCTTTTTTAATTAGTTCGATATTACATATAAAAAAATACAGTCAAATTAATGACTGTACTATTAATCAACAAACTCTTTTCTACAATACTCTAAAACTGCTTCTTCTTCCCCTTCGAATATTTCTGACAAATATAATATAACCTCTTGCTGCTCCTCTGAAAGGCCTTTTATAATTTCCATGACCTTCTTCCCATTAGTCGTTTTATTCACAAACTCACCGCCTTAGCATTATATTATGTTAAAGTTAAATTTTTTTATATTCAACTAATGCCTTATATTATAACCTATAACTGTGACAGAAATATGTCATTTAAATTAATTTTCAGATTTTTTTATAATTACATCATCATGGCTTATTATACCTCAATAAACCATTTCTTATTTTCGTATATGTATTTTGTTATACATATAAATTTGATCCTAGAAAGTAATAATTTTGAACAATATATCTATTGCTCTCTAGAAATAATTATTGAGTTTGTATAAATTTTTTGTAGTTTTCTATTCGATCTTCTCTATTTGTTTTCTTTAACCAGCTCTTATATCTAGATATAATTTCTTCTATTGTTTTCAAGCTTAACTTAGTACTTTCTCCTTTTTTCATTTTTACATACATATTAATTTTTATTATATTACCCAATTTCCTCACCCCTTTTACACTTATACCTACCATATATATGCTGTATTTAAATTATTGTGATTAAAATTAGGCAAAAAAATAAAGGTAGACTATACATAACCTACTTTTATTTAATATTAACCACATTATTTTTATCTAAACCATTTTCTACAAGAATAGAATACAGTGTACCATCTGTTTTCATATCTGTAATTTTTTCGTTTAATGCGTTTAATAATGCTATATCATTTTTTCTAACTGCTATTCCTATAATTCCTTGCAATTCAGGAGTATAATCCTTAAGTGTTCTCAAAAAAAGATTTGTTTCTTTTTTTAAAAAATAGTTTATAACCACAGAATCCGCTAATCCTGCATCAACTCTTCCACTATTTATAGAATCCAATAAATCAGGTATATTCTCAAAAATCACCACTTCTTTCACCAAATTATTTTTCTTCCAACTTTGTGCCAACTCTTCAAAACTCGTACCTTTTTCTACCCCTATCAATGTATTTTTTAAATCATTTTTAAAATTAATTTTTGAGGCTTTGGGAACAATAACAGTTTCTGATTCCTTATACAATGGCTGCGTAAAAGATACAATTTTTTCGCGTTCAGAAGTTATATATATTCCATTAGCGGATATATCCACACTGCTATCACTATTTAATTTACTTAATAAATCCTTGAATGATGCTTCCTTCATCTGAATTTTATTGATTCCAAGTCTTCTTGCAATTTCTTTTATAATATCAGCATCAATTCCAACCAAACTATCTGCTTGGGAATTTTCATGAAAGAATGGAACTTCATTTGCTGATGCAACAGTTATTACTCCTTTTTCTTGAATTATTTGTAATCTATTTTTTTCAATTGAATTATCTACTGTAATACTACCATTAATAACTGCACTATATTTAATTATTATTCCAATAACAATTACAATAACTATTAAAATAAACATTTTTTTCATTAGTAAAAATCCCCTCCAAAGTATATTCAGTTTATAGTTATTTTCTTTGATTGAGATTTAAATTATTCACGTTTTAAAAAAATACAGCCAAAATTACTGACTGTATTATTTTATAACAACTTAAGCTATATAATATATAATCTCTCTTATTACGAGTAAATACCAGCAAATAATTTGCTGGTATTTATAATTCTACATCACTCTATTAGATTATCTATTTTGTTACAGTAACTTTGCATGTTGCTTTCTTTTTGCTTCCATCATTTGCTGTACATGTAATTGTCGCTGTTCCTTTAGATACTGCTGTTATTTTTCCATTACTGTCTACTTTAGCGACCTTTTTATTGCTTGATTTCCACTTTATTGCTTTATTAGTTGCTGTATTTGGAGCTATTGTTGCTATTAATGCTGATGTATTCCCTTTTGCTATACTTAAGCTTGACTTATTTAATGTTATTCCTGTTATTTTAGATGTTGATGTACTTGTTACAGTTACTTTACATGTTGCTTTTTTCTTACTTGTATCCTTTGCTTTACATGTAATTGTTGCTGTCCCTTTAGATACTGCTGTTATTTTTCCATTACTATCTACTTTAGCGACCTTTGTATTACTTGACTCCCATTTCACGGTTTTATTAGTTGCTGTATTTGGAGTTATTGTTGCTGTTAGTGTTGTTGTATTCCCTTTTGCTATACTTAAACTTGAGTTACTTAAAGTTATTCCTGTTACTCTTGTTGTTGATGCAAATGCCATTGACGTTGGCACTAAGTTTATACACATTATAATTACAACTAATAATTTTATAACCTTTTTTCCTACTTTTTTAAACATATTATTTTATTCCCCTTATAATATATATTTTTTTATATATATTTTAGCATTATCATCTACTTATTACAATTATAAGATAATAATCAAAATTCTAGAAAATAACAATATATGCTACATAGAATGAACCTTTAATATTTCTAACCACTACAAAAAGTTGTAGTGGTTAGATGCTTTTTTAAGAGTAAAATTGTCTATCGTATTAATGATGCAATTATCTCACTTATGACATATGTAATTAAAGAAAATATTAGTGCAACTAAAAGAAAACCAGTTAACATTACATTATATCTAATGATATCAGCCATTGATATATACTTGGTTAGTCCAACTATATTTAATAGAATTATCAATGCAAACATAATAAATAGACCTTTTGACGCCCCATTTATATCTGCTTTACTTAAGGATATATGTGAAGATATACATATAGATAAAAACAAGAATATATAAAACATAGGATTTTTTAAATTTGAATATGTAAATATAGTTTTTATAAGCCCATAATATGAATTTAATATTCTTTCAATGATCTTTATGTTTAAATTACTAATATTAATATTACTAGTGGATATTTTTATAAATTCACCATAAGAACTAGGAAGTAAAAACTTCATTAACAATATTATACATATTAATCCTCCAAAAATTGGCGCTATCCCTATAAAGAAATTTCCTATTTGCTGATAAATACTATTTTGATTATATGAATGTCTAACATATCCTAAAGTCCCACTTCCATCTGGCCTTTGAAGTAACTTCATCTCTTTTATAGAATGTCTAAAAATTAATGCAAGTATAGCGTGACTGAGTTCATGTACTGGAACTCCAATAAAACCCGTAACCATTACTGCATTAGGTCCAAAACTTCTTTGAAAATTTCTCAGAGAACCATTCCTTAATATTCCAAGTATAAACCCTATTAAAATAATCATTCCGGTTAAATAAATTGTTTCTATTATTGGTTGTAATAGTAGTGTTTTTAAGATTTCCATTAAATCGTCCCTTCTAAATTATCTTTCTTGATAATATCTTTTCTTTAGCTAATATTTATTTTACTTAGTCCCTCTTAGGCTTATATATACCTTAACAGAAAGATATTTTTCTACCATAACCAATATTACCATTAATTTTTGATAGTTGTTTGACAAATCTTTTAATTTTTTCTTAAAATATTATTACAAAATACAAATATGCCCAAGATGTTTTTCATCAGCATAAATATTATATTATCAATAAAATTCATAGCACCAAATCTTAAATTGCAATTTATTAATGGCTCTTCTGTAGCTGCCAATCATTTTTACTATAAACATACTCAAATGATTTAAAAGTTCTATTAAGAGATTTTGAATAAAATGAACCTTCCTGTTCAAAAGTAAAACCACATTTTTCAATCAACCATTTAGATGGTTGATTATTTTGAAAACAACAAGCATATACGTATTTTATATCACCAGAAAATAAATAATCTAAAATCTGATAAATTACTTCTGTCATAATTCCTTGATTCTGATAGTTACGATTCAGTGCAAATCCTAATTCTTTTGTATCTTCTCTTCCATTCTCAGAATCACTATTCACTGCTATATGACCAATCACTTTTCCGTTTTCTTTATTTTCTATTGCAAAAATGTTATTATTTTTAATATTTCTATGAAGTACTTCTTTTGAAGTTAAAAGGCTGCAATGGTGTTTCCATCCAGCCATCTCTCCAACTCCATCTTGACTACAATACTCATTTAAGTCCTTTAAATCTTTCTTTTCAAAACTGCGAAGAATTATTCTACAAGTTTCCATTCTCATCTATGTCACTTTCTTTAAAATTGCTATTTATAATACATAAATTAATTATACTTTTAAAAGTTATTTTTCATATTTTAGTTATTTTGATGACTCTATTATTTCTTTCGAAGTATCAAATGGTGAAAAGAGGCAACTGATTTAAATTCTTCTTTGTCACAAACTCTCTGCTCCATAGAAAGAATTTGCTTTTGCCATTCTTCATCTTTTTGTCTCTCTTGATTTTGTTGTAAATCCCAAAAGGTTCTAATCCCTAATATTTTTTCTATTTTAAAATCACTTGACCACTTTAAAATATCCATATCATCATAATAATGAATATCTCCAAATTTTTCTGCCTTCCCACTCTTTCCTTCTAACAATTCGTTTGCATGCTCAAAATTATTTAATAAAACAACCATCTGCATGATTCTTCCTGATCGATTATGTTTCACTAAAGATAATACTCCATCTTTTTTTTAGAATTCTTGCGAATTTCTTAGTAATCTCTTCTCTCTCTAAAGCATATTCAAAGACATTGTGACATAATATAACATCAAAATATTCGTCTTCAAATTCTTCTAAAATTCGAATATCTCCATGTATTTGAGTATAATTATTTTCAGTGATTCTTTTTAATAGCATTTCATCATCTGGCTCTATTGCAATAACTTCATTATCATTAGCAAAATATGAAGCCGTAATTCCTTTTCCACTTCCAAAATCTAATACCTTTTTATTATATATAAAACTTAACTGTTTCCATATCATTTGCTTTTGAAGTAATTCCCATACTGGAATATTTGCACTATCCATTTATATCCCCTCTACTATTTATATCCTAAACTTAAATTGTAATTCATTCAATTAATCAGTAAATTTATATTATTTTTGATATTTCATCGGTGTGAATCTAATACCTTCTTTTGTCTGTTCTATATCACTGTCCATAAATCCTAGTTTATGATAAATCTCGATTGCATACGGTGAAGAATTGACAGTAATTATTTTTGAGGTACTATTTTTTAGAACTGTCTCAAATAATTTTCGTCCAATTCCTTGCCTGTGATATTTTCCATGTACAAAAAATAATGCAATATGATTGCCATTATTTCTTGTTGCTATAATACCGACAAGATTTTCCTTTTCGTATGTGCCATAAATTTCAAGACCATTTACTGCTTCTTCATTATTTATAAAATCATGAAATGTATTTATACCTTCATCCACATAATCAGGTGCTTCAAATTCTAAAAATACATTCCATACAAAATGCATAGCGCTTGCTTTTTCGGATTGCAGTATTTTCTTTATCTCCATTTACTATCACCTCTGCAAATTGGAATTTGATTTAATCCTCTATAATCATATTAACAAGAGTTTGAATATGTATCTGCATTGTATCTAAACAATCTACCGGTGTTTTAACTCCTTTGAACAACAATGGCAATTCAGTACAGCCTAAAACAATTGCTTGTATTCCATTTTCATCTTTCATTCTCTGCACAATTTTCAGAAATGCTGATAAAGTTTCTTCCTTGACAATACCTAATTCTAACTCTTGAGAAATCTTTTGATTGACAAAATCCTTTTCTTCATCAGTTGGGGTTATGACTTCTATATGATTTTTTAAAAATGGCTTTTTAAAAAATTCTCCATTCATAGTAAAGATTGTTCCTAGCAACCCTATTTTAGATATATTACGTCGTTTTGCTTCATCACAAGCAACCTCAATAATACTCACAAGTCGGATAGGCGAACGCTTCTGAATCTCATCAAAAACAATGTGTGGTGTATTTGCCGATAAAGCTATAAAATCTGCACCGCTGGCTCTCAAATTATTGATTGCTATCATTAAATAATTGATAAGCGCCTCATATTCTTTCCTTTCACACATGTTAAGGATATCAAAAACATTCACACTCTCAATAGTCAGATTAGGAAAGAACTTTTTCCCAATTTTGCTTTGAACTCCATATACAATGTCATGATAGTATGGAATTGTTGATTCTGGTCCCATTCCGCCAATTAAACCTAACTTTTTCATGTCTACCTCCTCTATTACAATTTATCTTTCAATTAATCCTAATAACATATTTTCAAAGTGTCATACTTCTGAATTTTGTCATTTAATAGAGTCCATTAAATTGGATAATCCTTCATCTGTTCTCTCTTGCTTTTCTTCAGCTGATAATTCAGGATGTACTTTTTCAATAATTTCATAAAATGATTCTTGAGCTTTTTCGTATTCTGTTTTATATTCATCTATTTTTTCTGATTTTATTTTAAAATGCATATTAGAAGAAATATCAATAATTTTCTCCCGTTTCATATAGCATACTAATTGTGTACTATTTAATATGGCATTAGGGGAATTGAATTCTATTAATGCTTGTACTTCGCATCAATAGCAATTAATACCTCTACAAATTGTAATTTGAAATATATTTACTTATATTTGTAATGTTTCAATTAAATTTTGAAATATCAATTTATGTAGATAATCTGATGGATGTAAACCGTCATTTCTACATCCATCACCATAAATAATATCTTCAATTACTAATTTACTTTTTGTAAGGTATTCCATTATATACTTATAATTATCCACCAATAAAACTTTTTTATTATCTGCAATATCACGCAAAATTCTAACAACTTCATTAGTATGATAGATTCTATTTAGATAATACTCATTACTATTAACTGATTGTGTAGGGGTTAGCAAAACCACTATTTTTCCTTTACTAATCAATCGATCAACAATACATTCACAATTAGTCTTTAATTCTTCCATTCCATTATCTAGTTTTCGGTCATTCAATCCCATCAGAACAATTATCAACATATCATCATTTGAAATTAATGTATCAAGATATTTATTTATTTGATACGAAAATGCTCCTCCACATCCTTTATTCTCAACAGAACATGTACTATAATTATCTCGCAAGTATCGTTCCAATAATCCCCACCAACTGTTAGGTGCTACTCTTCTAAAGAATTTTGTTCTATCTTCTTCGAATATCAGTTCTTTAGTTTCATAACTCATAGAACTACCTGCGCCAGCAGCAATACTATCTCCAATGATTTTAATTTTTATGCCTTTTACAAATATATCTTTATTCATAAGTTCTCCTATAAGATCACTCTCTATAACTCACCTTAAATTAGACTTTATCTGGTATTTTTGAATGCTTATTTTCAATTTGTTATATAACTAGTTTCTATCCATTTCAAGATAAAGTTCATTTAATAAAAGACCCCTTTGTATATTCAACAGTTTATCTCATAAAAAACAAATTTCTATTTTTAACTCATAACTTTAAGTTGAATTTTATAAATCTTCTACCACCTAATCATCTAATTATTTTAGACATATAATATTCATTTAAGATTATACAAATACTATTAGCAATATAGTTCTTCAAAAACTGGATAAGATACATTCTCAAATGGCCAATCATTTTCTATCCACTTTGTAACTGTTCTATATAATAGCTCGTCTGTAACCGATTCTCTTGTCCACATAGTAATTTCAGCATCATGAGAATTTGATGGATCAATATAAATGCAGCCTAAACAGTTTTGATCTTCAAAATCAAATACAGTATAAGCAAATGCAGCTCTTTCATTAAACTCTTTCTCATGCCGCTTTAAATCCTTCTCATCTTCCTCAAGCGTCAAAGTATCTTCTGGCCATCCATTTGTGTATTCTTTCGAATAAATCTCATGAATATGATCTTTGGCTTCCATAACAGCCTCATAGTCCTTATGCAAATCTAAAACAGTAAGTTTTCTTATGGTAAAATCTGCTGTTTTATGTATAATTGGAACAGCAAATTCATCTGATACAAATGATTTTTTCATTTCTATATATTCTCCTTTAATTAATATTAATAATTCAAATTTCTATTTATCTCCATGTAAATTATAGCATATTTTGTTAATATCACACTACTCAGTTTTCAAATAGAGCATTATTTACTACAGAATATATAAATCATTGTGTAATAAAAAAATATCACAAATTCATTTTGAATATGTGATATTTTATCTTTATTAATTATAAATTTTATTTCTATTTGCTACAATAACCCCTACAAGTGGATGTAACTTGTGCACTTCAATTGTGAAACCAGAATTTGAAAAGCAATTCACTAGTTCTTCAACACTTGATGGGAAATCTACTTCTGGACCATATCCTACTATAGAAAATTCTTTTCTATAGTTATCAGGATTTTCAAAAAACATTAAATCCCCAATAATAATGCTTTGCAAGCTTTCCCCCACCATGGCAATCATTTTTTCTATTGCTTTTTGTTTATATATTGTAGTTAAGTGATGTAAAGCATAGTTGGAAATAATTTTTGTAATATTTTTTTTATGTAAATCTACATTTAAGTTTGGTTCTTCAAATGTTCCTATATAAAGTTTAATATTTTGTATATTTTTATTTTTTATATTTTCCTTAGCTTGACTAATCATTCCCTCACTAATGTCTATACCGATTGCTAATTTTATTTTTTGTGATAGTTCAACAATTTGTTTTCCAGTACCACACCCTAAATCAAGTATCACATCATCCATATTAGGCTTAACCAATTCATTTATTATTTCTGCAGTTTTAGACCTCCAGTAATAACTATCAGTAACATATTGTTTACTTGCATTATTAAACCTCTGCTTTGCTCTTGTCTCCATATTTGTTATCTTGGTAATATCAATAAGTTGCTGAATTTCCAAAAAACCATTATTTTGCATTTGTTTTTTAGCTTTATTCAAAGCCATAAGAACTACATCAATATGTTTTTTATTTTCCTCTAAAGCCCTTGTTTGAATATCTATTATACTTTCTATGCTTTCATTTTTTTCATTTATTAGCTGATCTATTTCTTCAAGTGACAACCCAATAAATTTCAGTGTAGTAATCTGTTGTAATTTAATAAAATCTTCATCACAATAAATTCTATAGCCCACATCTGTTTTTACAGACGGCTGTAACAGCCCAATCTTATCATAATAACGCAATGTTTTCACCGTTACCCCTGATCTTTTAGCAAATTCACTAATCTTCAAAATTCTCCCTCCTCCCAAAATTATTTTAAATCCTCCCCTCAGGGGAAAGTCAATATTAATTTGCTACAATCTATTAAATACTTCTCATAAAAATACAATGATGCGATATAAATTAATACATTTAATCATCACATAAGTCTAAGTCTTCAATTGTGTATCTATAAACATAAAAAAATAGCAAGTTCTCTATATTTATAGTTGAACTTGCTATTTTCTTAATTTATATAATAGGTTTAACTAGAGGGCATATTAATTAATTGTTTATTATCTTAACATCCATCCTGAAATTACCATCATTTGTACTTCTGATGTTCCTTCATAGATTTCTGTTATTTTGGCATCACGCATCATTCTTTCAATTGGATAATCGCTTGTATATCCATAGCCGCCAAATAATTGTAAGCATCGGCTTGTTACATCAGTTGCATTTCTAGCGGCAACCAATTTTGCCATAGCAGCTAAATGCGTGAATTTCTCATGCTCATCTTTTGCACATGCAGCTTGATATACTAAAAGCTTTGCAGCTTCTGTACTTGCACGCATCTGAGCAAGTTCAAATTGTGTATTTTGAAATTGAGCGATAGGTCGCCCAAATTGAACACGTTCCTTAACATACTTTACAGTTTCTTCTATTGCACCTTCTGCAATACCAAGAGCTTGTGCAGCAATACCAATACGTCCTCCATCAAGAGTTGCCATTGCAATGCTAAATCCTTTGCCTTCTTCTCCCAAAAGATTTTCTTTTGGAACTATACAGTTATCAAAGAATAATTCACAAGTAGAAGATGCACGGATTCCCATCTTTAATTCATGACTTCCAACAGAGAAACCTGGGAAATCTTTTTCAACTATAAATGCTGAAATACCTTTTGTTCCCTTGCTCTTATCTGTCATAGCAAGAACAATATATATATCTGCAAATCCTGCATTGGTAATAAATATTTTGCTTCCATTTAATACATAGTGGTCTCCGTCTAATACTGCTGTTGTCTTTTGCATAGAAGCATCAGTTCCAGCAACAGGTTCTGTTAATCCAAAGGCACCTAATTTTTCACCTGAAGCAAGTGGTTTTAAATATTTTTCTTTTTGCTCATCTGTACCGTATGTGTAGATTGGTGTTGCACAAAGACTTGTATGTGCTGAAACAATAACACCTGTTGTTGCACAGCATTTAGATAATTCTTCTACACATTGTATATAACTTAAGGTATCCATTCCAGCTCCGCCGTATTCTTCAGGGAATGGAATTCCAAGTAAGCCCATTTCAGCCATTTTGGCTACATTTTCTTCTGGAAAACGCATGCTTTCATCAATTTCTTTTGCAATTGGTTTTACCTCATTTTCTGCAAAATCCCTATACATTTCTTGTAATTGTTCATGGTTTTCATCTTGTTTAAAATTCATATTAATCTCCTACCTTCCTTTTCATCTTTTCCTTTTTTTCTTTTATGGGATATCAATCGTATTTTTGATATTTATTAATTTAAGCCATCAATTGGACAGCATACTTTACCTGGATTCATGATAGAATTTGGATCAAACACTTTTTTAATGCCTTTCATTAATTCCATATTTACTTCTCCAACACTATCGGCTAAGTAGCTCATCTTTCCACTTCCAATTCCATGTTCTCCTGAAACAAGTCCACCGCATTTGATTGCTTCTTCGTAAATGATCTTGAAGAATTTATCAACTCTTGTTTTGAATTCTTCTTCTTCTAAATCGTTACTACATTGGTATATGTGAAGATTTCCATCTCCTGCATGTCCAAAACTCTTAATAGTTAATCCACACTCTTCACCAGTTTTATTTACAAAAGCAAGATACGGAGCGATTTTATTTACTGGAACTACAACATCACATTCATCTAACAATTTTGTTTCTGCCATAATAGCTTCTAAGAAACTTGAACGTGCAGCCCATGCATCTTTTATTTTTGCAGGTGTATCAGCTACAAGAACATCAATTGCTCCAGCTTCTAATACTATTTCACTTGCTTGCTCAATAAGATTATTTAATTCATCTTCATTACCTGCATCTATAGTAACAAGTAAATAAGCATTTGCGGTAACTCCATCAATTACTTGTGGGAATACGCTCTTTCCAATATATCTTTCACTAGATAAAACAATTTCTCTTTCCATGAATTCTATCGCTTGTGGATTCATGTGTTCCATTCTAAATTTTGGAACAGTAGAAATACAATCATCTAAATTTTCAAAAGGAATAATTAAACTTGCTACTACCTTTGGCGCTGGCATTACTTTCAATGTAAGTTCTGTAATAATTCCAAGTGTACCTTCTGAACCAATCATTAGATTTAAAAGGCTATAACCCGAGCTTGTTTTTGATACTGTAGCACCAAATTTAGTGATTTCTCCTGTTGGAAGAACAACTGTCATCGCACGTACATAATCACGTGTTGCACCGTATTTAACGGCTCTCATTCCACCAGCATTTGTTGCAACATTTCCACCTAAACAAGCAAATTTTTCACCAGGATCTGGAGCATATAATAATCCTTGTTTTAAACAATCCTCTGCAAGGTCATTTAATAGAACTCCAGCTTCTACATGAACAACAAAATTTTCTAAATCATAAGAAATTATTTTGTTCATTTTTGTAATATCAATCAAAACTCCTCCAAGTAGTGGAACTGCTCCACCTGTAAGTCCTGTGCCTGCTCCTCTTGGAGTTACTGGTATTTTATTTTCATTACATATTTTTACTACTGCAGCAACTTCTTCTGTAGAATGTGCCATAAACACAACTTGTGGAGCTACTTTTCCGTAGATAGGCATTTCATCGTGACTATAGTCGTCATTTATATCAGCACCTGTTAAAATATGCCCTGGAGCTGCCTCCTGTAATTTTGAGATTAATTCTTCTGTTAATTTATTATACTCAGCCATAACAATCATTTCCCTTCTAATATACTTATTCAGTTTACAATTTACAATTTCGTATAAAATTTACAATGGAGTTTTTAAAATTATTTATTTTTTCGAAAAGCTGTAAGCTTTTCTTCCTTACCTGTAAATTGTGCACTGCCAACTGTAAATTACTTTAAAGCGTACCTATAAAACATACTATTCCAGCAATAACTACGTAACATACAAAATACTTAAATGCACTTCTTAAAATTTTACTTTCCGAACCTGACTTATCAATTGCACTTGCACCAATTGCAATGCTTTGAGGGCAAATCATCTTTCCGATACCTGCTCCAAGAGTATTTGCTGCCGCCATCCATGCTCCAGAAAGTCCAAGATTTTGTGCTGTTTGTACTTGTAATCCTCCAAATAAAACACTGGTTGATGTTCCCGAACCTGTGACAAATCCTCCAATAGCTCCAATTAATGGGGAAATTAGCGGATATGCGCCTCCTGTAACTACAACTAAAAGACTTGCAATATCTGAAATCATTCCACTATAACCCATTACCTTTGCTGTTGACATAACCGCACAAATTGTAACAATTGTTTTCCAGTTTGCTTTTAATGTATTAAGTAATACCTCAAACATCAGTGATACTTTTGCTCCTTGAACAAGACCGCCAATAATTGCAGCAATAAAGATAATAATACCTGGTGTATTAATCCAACTAAAAGTTAACGTGCTTCCACCTTTTCCAGCATATACAACTGCACTAGTCTTAAATACTGCAATAGCATTATGAAGTAGTGGAACTAATGTTGATGTAGCCATTAACATTATGAATATCAAAATAAATGGACACCATGCTTTTATTGCTTTACCAAATGATAAAGTTATTGCTTCTTTTGCATTATCAACTTTAATGCAATATTCATCTTGAGGTTTTTTATTAAATACTTTTGCTGCAACACTTGTACACACCATACAGCAAATAGATCCTACTATATCCGGTAATTCTGGTCCAAGTAAAGTTGCTGTAATATAAGCAGGTATTGTAAATGATAATGCAGCAACTAATGTAATAGCAAATACGCCTTTTAATGCCTTTATTCCACCACCTACAATGCAAACCATAATAAATGGACTGATAAAGATAAGAATCGATTCAATTATTGCCGTACTTGCGGCTATTGCGCCAGCTCCAACCCCTGTTACTGCAGAAACTGTTACTAGAGGTATTCCTACTGATCCAAACGCAGTTGGAGTAGTGTTAGCAACCAAACAAGCTAGAACTGCTGAAAATGGATTTAATCCAAGACCAGCAAGCATAGACGCTGGAATAGCAACCGCTGTGCCGAAGCCAGCCATACCTTCCATAAAATTCCCAAATCCCCATCCAATAATTAATGTTAAAACCCTTTTATCCACAGAAACTCCAGCTAACATTTCTTTTATGAAATCCATCGCACCTGTACGTAAGATTAAATTATACGTAAACAAAGCTGCAATAATAACTAGACAGATTGGCCACAATGCGTTAAGTATTCCTTCTAATACCCCTGTCGCAGCATAAACCACATTTAATTTCCAGAAAAAAATAGCTAAAAACATTGTAAGAACAAGTGCAATAGAGCAGGCTTTATAACCTGGCATCTTTAATCCGCTAAGTGCAATTATAAGCCAAAGGATTGGTAATATGGCCATTAAAAATTTAAAAAACAGCATTTTTTTATCCTCCTTATACATTTTTCAAATGGTATAACCTTTTTACAATTGGTATGACCACTACATCATGATTATTTATTTTCCCACTTGCTGTTTAATACTGCTTTTACATATATTCGGATTTAATTATTTTTTATATACTGCGTTTCTTATTCATTTATGTTTTTTCAATAATTCTCTAAGTATACAAGTGTGAAATTTTATATATAATTTCATTTTCTTGTGAATTGAGATTTATTTCTAAGTTATCGCAATAATTTTTTAGTACGGTAACTCTTTTCTTATCTGGAAAAAAACTTTACTCTGCTTTTACTTTTTTCATTTCTTCAATCATAACTGGAAGAATCTCTGTTACATTTCCAACAATACTTACATTAGCAATTTCAAAAATTGGAGCTTCCTCATCTTTATTAATTGCCACAATATAACCAGAACCTGTCATTCCAGATGTATGTTGTGTTGCTCCAGAAATACCACATGCAATATAAAGTTTTGGTGCTACAATCTTTCCTGATTGTCCAACTTGATGTGCACGAGAAATCCATCCATCCTCAATAGCTGGTCTTGTTGCACCAACTACACCACCAAGCACACTAGCTAATTCTTCAACAAGTTTGAAATTTTCTGCATTTCCCATTCCACGTCCACCAGAAACAATAACCTCAGCCTCTTCTAAATTAACTGATTCAGAAATTTCTTTTACTGTATCAATAATTTTTGCCTTAATGGCATCAGCTGAAATTTCTATCTTCTTTTCTGTAACTCCTGCATTTGAAGCAGCTTCTGGTTTTGGAAAACTTCCATTTCTAACTGTAACTACAGCTGTACCATCTACTTCAATATGTTCTAAAATTGTTCCACCATAAGCTGGTCTAGTATATATAACTTTGTCATCAGTTTTATTCATTCCTATTACATCACTTACGCATCCTAAACTCATACGTCCCGCAATACGTGGTGCAATGTCTTTAGCTGCTGTTGTGTTTGCTAATAAAATAATATCTGGGTTTTGTTCTTTAACAGTTTCTGATAATACTTCTGTTAATGTATCACAATCTGTAGCAGCATCTATAAAAATAACTGGAATCCCTAAATCTGCCACTGTATCTGAAGCTGCCCTGCTGCCTACTATAAGAGCTGCTGCTTCCGCATCTAATGCCTTTACTGCACTAATAAGTTCGAGACTTCCACCTAGTACTTTTTCTCCATCTGTTTCAATAAACAATAATGCTTTCATACTTTCTTTTCCTCCTTAATTAGATTGCTTTATCTTTTTTCATTTGCTCTATAACAGCACTTACTGCAATTGCAGCATCTTTCTCTTGAATTTTGATACCAGCCTCTTTCTTAGGAGGTGCAACATATTGAATGCAATGTACTTTTGCTTGTTTTACCTCTCCAATTTCTGCTGCTGAATAAGTTGGAATTACCGCTTTACGGCTTGCCATCTTAGTTTTAATAGTAGGATAACGTGGATCATAATCTGGTTTACTTACTGTGATTACAGCTGGAGATTCTAAAGAAACTAAATTATATCCTTCTTCAGTTTCTTGATGAACTTCCATTCCATTATCTTTCAAAGCTATTTCAATTGCACTGCTAATAAAACCTGTTTTTAATTTTTCAGCAAGCATAGCTCCTACTTGACCAGTAATTTCATCTGTAGATTCCTTTCCACAAAGAATTAAATCAAATTTTTCACCCTTGTCTTTTTCAATCTTATGAATAGCATCTGCCAAGACTTCAGCTGTTCCCATAGCATCTAAATCTGCATATAAATCATCTTTTACAAAAAATGCTTCTTTAGCTCCTACAGCAAGACAATTTTTTAATGTGTTTAAAGAATCATCAGCTCCAACAGTTAATACACTAACCATTCCACCATTAGCCTCAACAAAACGAACTGCTAGCTCTAATGCATACGTATCAAATGCATTTGCTACCAAGCTTACTCCATTTAGATTAGGTTTTTTCTTCTCATTATCCAAATGAATTTCAATGGAATCATCCGGAACCTGCTTCACACATAACAGAATATTCATACTTTCCCTCTCCTTTATCCCTTTATATTTGTTAAAGTGTTTTTTTATAAAAGCATTGTGTGTTTGAATAGTTAGAAACATCATTTCATAACTATTTTTCTATTTACATTCTACACACAGCATTATAAATTGGTCATACCAATTCATAAATAAATTTTACCACATGAAAACGAATACTTCAATGATTTATTTAAAAATAATTTCATAATATTTCCCTAAAATTATAAAATTATTCTTTTAAATATTGTAAAAGCCCTAAATTCAGACCTTCCCTGATCCTATAATGTAAATAAAGTAAAAATAATATACAAAAAAACACGCAGCAATTTTATTCTGCGCGTAAATATTCTCTTCATTTAATACAAATTTATTTTCTCGATCCTTTTATAAGCTTAAAATTTATTATTGCTGTTTTGAAAACTCCCGCGAAGCCTTCCTAAATTCTGTTGGTGTTATGTCTTTCTTAGCAGTAAATTGTTTTATAAAATATGTATCATACTCAAATCCAGTAGCATTTGCAATTTCATTTAAACTCATATCTGTATGAGTCAAAAGATCTTCTGCTACTTTTAAGCGATATGAAAGCAAGTACCCCATGGCTGTACATCCATATAAATCATGAAACATTCTATTTAATGACACTCGATTCAAATGAGCATATCTTGTTAAATCTTCTAAAGTTATTTTATCAGAATAGTTTATGTATATATATTCTAAAGCTAAGTTGACAGGCAATTTTTCACTATGATGGTTTAACTCTTCAAGTAAACCAAGGATTTGTATTAAATACTTTTTTATTCTGCACACCCAAAGAGAATCACTCTGTGCATATACCTCAGTTCCAATAATAAAAAACCACTCATATAATTTGGGATAGGCTTTCTCAATTGCAGTATATACCCCGGTATTAATATTGTCTTTTTTAAAAAGTGAAAGACCTCTTTTTATTTTTAGATTAGTTGACAGATAACCATTAGTTTCTGAAAAATGAGCTGTATTAAAAAATTCAGGATGAAAACAAAATGATTGAGAAGCTACATTACACTTTTCAAGAACTTGTATTTTATCCTCCATCGATAAACAAAGGATACTTGGAGCTGCAATTTTTATAGAACTATCATTCAATTGTAAATGCATGCTTCCACTCGTAATAAAAGTTATAGTTAACCGCTCCCTATAAGGAAGATTTATAAAATTTTCATCTGCAATAAATTCAATATATACTGTTCTATTCTTGTGACGATCCTCTTGTGGCATAAACATTCCTCCATTGGGCACATTAAAATAAATAATTAATTCAAACTGACATTGATATTTTTCATTAATTAAGGGCAAATAGTTTTATTATCTCTTTAACTATACTTTTACAAATAGTATAGTTAAAAGCTTCATTTATCACATTGTATCATATTTTCTAAATGATAAACTATTATTAAAGAACTAAATAACATTTTCTAAATAATACGTATTATTAATCACTGAAGAAAAGCTATGATTAACTAATTTCACCATAGCTTAATGAAAGGAGAATTATTATGTCTATTGAAAAATTCCATATCCAAGCATCTGATGAGGTACTTAATGATTTAAAATACAGGCTCGCGCATGTACGCTGGCCTGATCAAATAGAAGGCTCAGATTGGGAGCGGGGTACTGACATAAATTATTTAAAATCACTTGTTTCATATTGGAAGGATGAATTTGACTGGCGTGCACAAGAAAAAGAATTAAATCGTTTTTCTCATTTTCGCTGTAATGTGGATGGAATAGATATTCACTTCATACACGAAAAAGGTAAAGGGCCTAATCCAACACCAATTATACTTACTCATGGATGGCCTGATAGTTTCATACGTTATCAAAAGATTATCCCCCTTCTTACTGATCCTGCAAGTTATGGCGGTGATCCTAAAGACTCTTTTGATGTAATCGTCCCTTCACTACCTGGCTTTGGTTTTTCTAGTGCTTCAAAACATAGTGGCATGAACAATTATAGTGTTTCTGAGCTTTGGGTTAAACTAATGACAGAAAAGCTTGGATATAGTAAATTTGCTGCTGCAGGCGGAGATATGGGTTCAGGGGTTACAAGATACTTGGCATTAAACCATCCAGAACTTCTAATAGGAATCCATCTAACAGATATCGGTATTATTAGAAATCTTACGGCTTCTCAGAATGGACCAGAACTTTCAGAGGAAGAATTACAATATGAGAAAAATGCCTCTGATTGGATTTCAAATGAGGGAGGTTATATGTCTATTCAATCTACAAAACCTCAAACCATCGCCTACGGACTTTCTGACTCGCCTGTAGGTTTGGCTGCATGGATTATAGAAAAATTCCGTGGCTGGAGTGATTGTAATGGTGATTTAAATAAAAGCTTTAGTAAAGATGAACTTCTCACTAATATAATGATCTACTGGATCACAAATACTATACGCTCATCAGCAAATGCATATTATGAAAATGTACATTCATTACCACCAATGGGACACATAGATGTACCAACAGGTATAGCGCTTTTCCCAGCTGATGTATTGCTGCCACCAAAAAAATGGGCTATGAACCATTTAAATGTCACTCGATGGACTACAATGCCTAGGGGTGGACATTTTACTGCTATGGAAGATCCTGAACCTCTCGCTGAAGAAATTCGCGCATTCTTTAAAGTTTATAGGTAAAAAAGTGGTTACGCAATGCTCCTTCAGAGTAATATTCTAAGATATAAATTAAAGCCATAGAGATTTGCTTTTCTCTATGTCTTTAATTTTATAAAGTATTCATATATTAGGATTTTTAAGTCCTCTTATTAGAAGCTTTACAACAGATTGTATGTTTTGTTTTCGATCAGGATCTTCAAATGAGCTTGGATATATAAAAACACTTGTTGCAAGATATACTGCTCTTGCCTCTTGATCAGGAGATTCTGTAAAAAATATACCTTCTGTAATTCCTTGTACTATAATCTTTTCAATACAGTTAATTCCCTCTTCTTTGCTCTTCTCTATCACTTCCATTGAGCTTTGTGCTAATTTTATGTAATTTGCAAACATTTCCGGATCATTGATAGAACTGTGATGTTTAGCCTCAACAAAGCTTTCTAGTAAATTACTAAGTTTAACATCTGCAGGACTATCTTCTTTTAATATGTCATTTGACGGAGCATGCAAATGCGTAAGCCAACGCTCAGTAACAGCATTCCATAGGGCTGTTTTTCCATTATAATATCTATAAATAGCAGCGTGGCTTACTTTCAATAATTTTGCTACATCAGTGATATTCGCTTTATCTGGTCCGAAACGGCGAATGACTTCTTCTGTTGCATCAAGAATTATTTCTTTATCTAAGGAGATCTTATCCAAATTTATCACCGCTTTCTTATTTTATTTTTAATTATATCATTTTTAACTTTATGTTTCAAATTACATTGAATGTAACTGATTTTTAATTCAAGATCTATTGATATTTCATTGGTTTTAATAGTTCTATTTAAGTCAGTATGTTTATTATATATACTTGTGACAGTGTTTAGTATCACTTTAAATCTCTAATTCCTCTTAAATGAAAATTCATTTCATCATAAGTTACATATAAAATAACTTGTAACTTAAAATATATAATGATATAATCACATTATAAGTTACGTCTTGTATAATCTGTAACTTATAATATTATAAATATAACTTGAAAGGTGGAATTTAATATGCGTATTTTTGTTACAGGCGCTACAGGATTTATAGGCTCTAAAATCGTTGAAGAACTACTTGGTGCAGGACATGAGGTAATAGGTCTTGCTAGGTCAGATTCATCAGCTGCGTCGCTTACTGCTGCTGGAGCTACAGCTCATCGTGGATCTTTGGAGGATCTAGAAAGCCTTCGCAGTGGAGCGTCTTCAGCAGACGGCGTAATTCATGCAGCTTTTGATCATGACAATTTTATTACAAATTTTGCTGCTTGCTGTGAAACTGATCGCCGTGCTATAGATGCACTCGGCAGTGCACTTGCAGGATCCAATAAACCATTAGTGGTGACATTTGGAACTGCCGGCATCAAGCCTGGCTTCTTACTAACAGAAGATGATAAGGCTAGTTCAAGCTTAACTGCAGGTCCTCGAACTGCTTCAGAAACATTGACACTTTCACTGGCATCTAAAGGTGTACGTGCTTCAGTAGTTCGGCCTGCTCCGATAGTATATGGTGATGGTGAACGATATGGCTTAGTTACTATGCTTATTGAGATAGCTCGCAGCAAAGGCTTTTCAGCTTATGTAGGCGATGGTTCCAATCGCTGGCCAGCTGTTCACAGACTTGATGCTGCTAAGCTTTACAGACTAGCACTAGAACAAGCACCAGCTGGGTCAATATTTCATGCAGTAGCAAATGAGGGAATACCTTTTAAAGAAATCGCGGAAGCTATCGGCCGTCGCCTTAACCTGCCAGTTAAATCTATCTCCTCAGAGGAATCAGTTAATCATTTGGGAGGACCTCTAGGTCAGCTTATTGCTGCAGATATTCCTGCATCCAACGCTTTAACCCAAGAAAGACTTGGATGGCAGCCTACGCATTTTGAACTAATTCAGAATATTGCCATGGAGTAGACATTTACAATAAGAGCTTTTTTATTTCAGAAAATAGCAAATTATTAAAAGAATATATGCAAAAAATGGACTGCAATATTAGCAGTCCATTTTTGTAAAAACTCCACTTATTTTTTCAATTGGGTACTCTAAATTTCAGCCTCAGTAATATTCTTCTTTGAACATTCTTTTGTAATATTTTTGTCATTTATTATTGAGGCTTTAATACAATATGCTCTTCTTTATCTTCCCATTTAATAGTGAAACTTACTTCTTCATTTTCCCTTGGTATTGGGCCAGTACCGCCTCCGCTTCCCAAATCAGCATGTCCATCTTCATTAAGCATTATACCTGTGGATTTACCACTTTCGCTACCAGCTTTATATTCAAACGTAATAGGACCCACGGCATTTATATCAGGCATTTTATACTTGATTTCTGGGAATGTCCAACTGTAACTATCATAATGAATCGCCTTTTCATCTTGAAGCCAATATTCGTAGTATTTAAAAGTAAAAGTTCCCTCCCAGTTTGCACTTTCTCCTTTATAAACTTTCTCTTTACCATCATTTAATTGCTTAAACACTGTAGAAGAAATTGAACTTATCAGTTTATTAATAGGTGCATACTCCTCCTCGGTTTTTGGTAATTCATAAGGAATATAAACAATAAGTGCATTCTTAGCTTTAAAAGGAATTTGTTCTATAGAAAATGGATTGTTAAACTTATCAGTTTGTCTTAGTATTTCATCTCGTTCTAAAAAAGACTTGAAAATATATATTAGAAGTGTATCCTTCCTATCTCCTATATTAAAAATAGCAGGTTTTATTTCATTTAAAGCAAAATCCTCTGGCGACTTTAACTTATCTTCTTTGAGAATTAGACCTCCTTTATCAAATGTACTAATTATTGTATTTAATGATAAATAATTATCAGTAGAAGCTCTATTTGATTTATATTTTAATACTCCTATAGTTCCAAATATAATTATTATTATAGTAACTAAAACTCCTATTTTTAATCTCTTCGTCCTCTTTTTTAAAGTGTCAGCATTTTGTAAATCTTCTATGCATTTACTCACCTAACTCTCCTCCTAAAAATAAGCCTTCATAACTATTTAAATACATCTACAAATTTAATCCAATAAAAAATAACACAATCCCTAAAATTTATAATCCATAACAAATCTTACTATTACGTCCTTTTATCATCATACATATTTACTTTCATAATATTAGAAAACTTTGCTATCATAAATTAATTATAGCATATTTTGTAAAAAAATATGCTAATTAATATTATATATTCCAATTAACTTATTAATCTCCTTATAATATCCTCAAAAGAATTTTTCTGCTTAGTAATTCTAATGGACTTAATTTCTTCTATGTCTTTATAAAATTTAAACATTAAACCTGCAGTGGTAGCCTCAGCCATTGTTAGTATCCTAGAAGTAATCAGACGAAACCTTACATTCCTATTTTTCACATGAGAATGCTTTCTATATATATTTATAGCTCTTTTGCTATTAGAAATAATATATTGATTTAGAGAATTAAAATATATTCCTCCTTCTTTTATTTTGAATTCATCATAATGTATATGCATTCTAATTACCCAATTCTCATAACTTCTGTGATTATCTAATAAATTAACGTTAGCATGCTGTGGAACTGTTAAGTCTTGAATTAAATGACAAGCTGCCCCTAAATAGAACATCGAACTTCTAATATCACCATGAAAATAATCATCAAGAGCTTTTGCGTAGTATGATATGCATTCCTTTTTTGCATTGCTGCTTCCATATAGTCCTTTGTCCTTATGTGGATTATAAAAATGATTATTGCTTTTTAGATCTTGATCAGCCCAAACTACTCCTGCATTTATATCATCTATATATAAGTTCATAATTTTATGTGCTTCTATATGTCCATCATTTTTTAATATTATTACGGCCTGAACATTTATGAATTTATGAACTTTACACTCAGTCTTTATTATTTTTTTCTTTATAGGATTTACAGCTTTTAATATGCCTTTAAATACATATGAATAAGATTTTTCTAGAGTATCCATAATCACCATTCCTATTAATATACTTATGCTAAAGTTATTATAAACATAAATCTGACTATTATCCGTAAAGAATCTAATCTTTTAATATAAATAATTTTATTATATTGTATTTTTAAACATCCTATTGGGCAAAATATATATATATATATGGATTCAAAAGAATAATTCATGGAGGTATAGTTATGTTCGATAAATATAAAGATTCTAACAAAAATATCAAAATTAATGATATGAATGCTGTTACAGATAGTCATCTAGATTCTATAATCGCTTATGGTCCCTATAATTTAGGAATAGTTGATATTGAAAAGAGACCTTCATTAAAAAGTACTTCAATAAAAGACTTAACTAAATAAAAAAGCCAATCTTATGCATTAACGTCATAAGATTGGCTTTTATACTTAACTCTTAATTACTTTTATCTATATCTAATATTGTTTGTAATAATACATTTGCACCCTTCCAGCAGTTTTCAACAGGTGTAAATTCCTTTTCACAATGACTGTGTCCATCTTTACTTGGAACAAAAATCATTGTAGTTGGAATGACATCTGTAATGAATTGTGCATCATGGCCTGGACCACTATACATTCTCATTGAGGAGTATCCATATTCCTTGGCGTTCTTTTCAACATAATCTATAAATTCAGGATAATAATGAACTGTCTTACGTGACCATGCTTCCTCATAGCTTGCTGTACATTTCTCAACTACCTTAGGAATAGCTTTAATAATGCTAAGAACCTGCTTAATCACTTCTGGATCTTGATGCCTAGCATCTAAAGTGAACTTTACGATGTCAGGAATAACAGTATGAATATTTGGATGCGCTGAAATCTTTCCTGTTGTATATACTAGCTTACTGTCAAGTTTATCAAGTTCATCATGGAGATATTGAATTGTTTTTACTGCTGCATATAACGCGTCTTTTCTATATTTCATTGGTGTTGTTCCTGCATGATCAGCCTGACCTACAAATGTAAATTCGTAGTTAATCATACCGCAGACACCTTCAACAACGCCTATATCAATTTTCTCATCTTCTAAGACTGGTCCTTGCTCTATATGAAGCTCTACTAATGCCATATATTTTTCAGGAGTCATTCTATTAGAAGGTTCTCCCATATATCCACTAGCTTCTAAAGCTTCTTTAAATGTAACCCCTTCTGTATCTGTAGATGCAAGCATTACATCTTTATCAAATTTTCCTGTTATGACTCCTGATGACATCATTGCTGGTTCAAAACGAGCACCTTCTTCATTAGTCCATATAACTACTGTTATTGGATGTTTATGAGGTATTTTTTCTGTAACTATGGTTTCTGCTGCCTCTAAAGCAGTAAGAACACCTAGAATACCGTCATAATTTCCTCCTTGTTTAACTGAATCCGCGTGCGATCCCATCATAATAGCTGGTAAATCTGCTTCACCTTTAATTGTTGCATAAATGTTAGCCATATCATCTGTCTTTATTTCCATTCCAAGGGCTTTACACCTTTTGCAAAATTCTTCTCTAGCTTCTAAAGCTGCTGGAGATAAAGATAATCTTGTTATACCTCCATTTCCTGTATCACCAAACTTGCTAAAAGTTTTAATTTTATCGTCCATTCTTTCAATATTACATGTAATCATATCAATATCCTCCCTTTAAATCCGTTTAATCTATTTAAAAAACTTTATTTTTTTATTACTCTTTTGGCTGGTGAGATTGCATTAACTGGACAGGCAGTAGAACATAACTGACATCCAACACACTTATTTGCTATAAGCATAGGTTTGTTTGTCTTTTCATCCATTTTTATAGCCTGATGCCCTCCATCAAAACATGATAAATAACATCTTCCACAACCTAAGCACTTTTCTCTATCAAATTTTGGATAGCATATACCGTCTCTTTCAAGCTCATCTGCTGGAACAATATTAGGTAAGGCTTTCCCAATTATTTCACCTACACTTTTATAACCTTGTGAACTTAAATATAATTTCATTCCACCTATCAAATCATCAATAATCCTATAACCATATTGCATAACTGAAGTAGTTATTTGTAGATTTTCACAGCCTAAAGCCAAAAACTCAGCTGCATCTACCCACGTTTCAATACCACCCATTCCGCTTATAGGTGCATCTTTTAAATCCTCACAGACCTTCATATTATGAATAAACCTTAATGCTATTGGTTTTACTGCCTTTCCAGAATACCCTCCAACGCTTGACTTTCCTTCTACATTTGGCGCAGATTCAAAGCTCTCCAGATCTATATTCATAATACTCTTAATTGTATTAATAGCAGCAATTCCTGTAGCTCCTGCTTTCATTGCAGCCATTGCTGGTATTTCCATGTTGCCAATATTAGGTGTCATCTTTGCAAGTATTGGCAAATGAGTTCCTTTTCTAGTTGCCTTAGTATACAAAGCAACTAATTCTGGATTTTGTCCAACGTCAGAGCCTAAACCTTCACCTGTCATATGCGGACACGAAAAATTACATTCTATGATATCAGCTCCTGCTTCTGTCATAAGCCTTGCAAGCTTAGTCCACTCTTCCTCATTCTGTCCCATAATTGATGCAACAATGACTTTAGTTGGATAATCTTTCTTTAACTGTTTTAAAAACTGAATATTTTCTTCTAATGTATGATCTGAAATCTGTTCTATATTTTTAAAACCTATAAAAGGTAAATTTTCCTTAGTTAAAGCTGCGAACCTTGGAGAAACTTCTTTTGGTACAAACATACCGATAGTTTTAAAAGCTACTCCCGCCCATCCCATATCAAAAGCCTTAGCCACCATCTCATAATTGCTTCCAACTACTGATGAAGAAAGGAAAAATGGGTTTTCAGTATGAACACCGCAAAAATCTATAGATAAATCAACATCTTCCTCTTTTACTTTAGGTTCAGCTGCAATTGCTTTCATAATTTTATCGATTGGTACTGGTTCATTAATTTTTCCTTTTAAACATGCTTCTTTGCATGGTTTTCCTTTGCAAGTCTCACAAGGAAGCGGATGTGGCAGTTTATTCACTGCCCCAGCCTTGTTTTCAAATCTTAAAGAACGAATAATGTTATCCGCCTCAAGCATGTGGGGACAAGCTTTACTACAAGGTGCTTCATTACATAAAAGGCACCCTGACACATATTCATTAATAGAAATATCCTTATTAAATAAACTACTCATTTCCATTCCTCCTAATTATCTGCCTGTTTAAGCATTATCAAAGAAATAACAAGTAAGTAACCTTGCCTATTTTCTTTCGTCTGCCTTACTATTTACGTCCTACTCTCTTTACAAATTGTCCAAACCCTGGCTTTCCAACAAAGTTTCCATCATCATATACTAAATTTCCACGTACAAAGGTCTTTACTGGATATCCGTGAAGTTTCTTTCCTTCCCAAATAGTGTGATCATAATCTGAATGCATGTTATCTACTGAAATTGTGAAATCTTTATTTGGATCATAAATTACAATATCTGCATCCTTTCCAACTGCTAAAGATCCTTTATCTGAGCATCCAAATATTTTAGCTGGATTAAACGAACATAATTCAACTGCACGATTAAAAGTTATTTTCCCTTCATTTGCTGCTGAAAGCATATAAGGATATAAGTTTTCTACCCCCGCACAACCATTAGGAATCTTTGTAAAATCATCTTTTCCCCAGTCTTTTTCATAGCTTTGGAATGGACAGTGATCTGTAGCTACAGTATCTATAGCACCTGATTCAATTGCCTTCCAAAGTGCATCCTGGCTCTCCTGACCTTTCATTGGTGGTGAGCATACAAAGTTTCTTCCATCTTCTCTCTTATATACATCACAGGTAAATTCCAAATACTGTGGACATGTTTCTATATAAATCTCATGACCATCATTTTTTGCAGCTATAGCTGCTTCCAAGCCTTCTTTGTCTGCCATATGAACTATATATAATGGTGCTTCCACCGATTTAGCCCAGTGAATTGCCCTCTTGTCAGCTTCTGCTTCTACAAATTCTGGTCTGCTTAAATAGTGATACCAGGCTGAAGTCTTGCCCTCTTTTAAGAATTTTTCAATATTCAAGTCAATTACATCTGGATTCTCTGCATGAATATTAGTAATAGCACCTGTTTCTTTTGCTTTTAATAATATTTTGACCAAAGTTCCATCGTCTACCATCATGCCTTCCTTCTTATATACTAAGAAGCATTTAAAGCTTGTAATTCCATAATTAACAGCAGCTTCAAATTCATCTAAAATAGCGCCGCCATTTAAGTCTGTTATACAGCAGTGAAATGCATAGTCTACGCAGGCTTCAGCATCACAGATATCTTTTCTTGACTCAATGGTTTCAATTATCCCACTTCCTTTTCTTTGCATTGGATAATCAAAAACTGTTGTAACACCACCACAAGCTGCTGCTCTTGTTCCTGCAAGATAATTATCTGCTGAAACTGTTCCTCCAAATGGCATTGCTAAATGTGTATGAGCATCAATGGCACCTGGTAATACTAACTTTCCCCTTGCATCTACTACCGTAGCACCTTCTTCAGAAAAACCAGTTCCAATTGCTATTATTTTCCCATTCTTTACACCTATATCAGCTATATAAGACTCTGATGGTGTTACAATAGTCCCATTTTTAATAATTAAATCCATAAAAATTCTCCTCCCAACCTTTTTTAGTTATAAGTGACGAGTTATGAGTGATAAGTTAAGGAAGAAAAGCCTTAAGTTTTTCAAAATTATATTTCTATAATCTTTAAAATTTAAATTAAAAATTTTTAAACCTGACTTAAAACTTCTATCCTTAACTTAATAACTTGTCACTAATAATTCATAACTTATAATTTATAATTCATAACTATTTTTCAGCTTCATCCAAATATTTTGATGTAAATGTAGTATCATCAACTACTGGATCTTTAGCTAGATCTTTATTGTATTTCTTTAAGAAATCTCCTGTCTGTTTAATCGCGTTCATATCGATTTGTCCGATCTTTGAAGTATCAAATCCTTCTGGAGCTACAAGTTTTGCAACTTCTTTTGCCATGTATACTTGGTGATCTAAAGATACTGATTTATCAACATCGTAAACTGTCTTTCCTGCTGCTTCTGGATCTTTAACTGCATCCTGCCAACCTTTGATTGAAGCTTTTAAGAACTTAACTAATAAATCTTTGTTTTTAGATGCCCAATCAGAATTTACAAATAGACAGTCTTCCATCATTGCAACGCCTTCATCATTCATGTCTATTATGTTTAAGTCGTCTTTGCTTGTTCCACCTTCAAGTACTAAACCTAGTTCGTTATATGTCATTGCTGAAGCTGCATCTACAGAGCCTTCTTTTAACTGATCCATTGTAAAGTCTTGTTGCACAAGCTTTAAATCTTTATCTTTGTCTAGATTATATTTTGCAAGTAATGCAAGAAGTTCATATTCATTTCCACCAAACCAGTTAGCAACTTTTTTACCTGCTAAATCTTTTGGTGAAGTAATTCCTTTTTCTTTCTTAGATACTAGTAACATACCTGACTTTTGGAAGGTTTGAGCAACCTCTTGTAAATTATAGCCTTGAGCTTGATATGTCATTAAACTTGATACCCAGCTAACTCCAATATCTGCTACGCCGTTATATACGTTTTGTTCTGGAATAATGTCACTTCCACCTGGAAGAATTTGAAGATCAATTCCTTCATCTTTATAGTAACCTTTTGCTGCTGCAACATAGTATCCCATAAATTGTGATTGTGGAAGCCATTTTAATTGAAGTGTTACTTTTTGAAGTCCTCCGTCACTTGTCTTTGCCGTGTCACCTGAATTTGACGAGCCTGATGAGGATGAATTAGATCCACATCCTATAAGCATTGCAGTCATCATCATTATCATTGTAAATAAAGCTAATAATCTTTTTTTCATAATTAAATTCCTCCCTATTAAATAAAATTTTTATCTTTGTGAAGCATGCCATTTTATAGCTCTGCGTTCTACCAGTATAATTATTGAGTATAGAACAATACCAATTACAGCTGCCATAACTATGTAAGACCACCCCATTGCCATCATTCCTTTTCTTAAATTATCTTTTACTCCAAAGCCAATACCTGAAGTTGAGGAAGCAAAATATTCACTTATCATAGCTGCCATTATTGCTGCCGCAACATTAATTTTCAATGCTGTAAATATACTTGGAAGACAATTAGGCAGACGAAGTTTAAAAAATATAATTTTATTGGATGCTGCATAAGATTCTAACAGATCCTTTGAAAATGGTTTTAAGTCATTTAAACCACGATAGGCATTAATTGCCATTGCAGCCATGCATACAACTGTTACGACTCCAACCTTTTGTGCAAATCCACTGGTAAACCAGCGATTCATTATAGGCGATAATGCAACAATTGGAATTGCATTAAAGGCTGATATTACTGTAAGTCCTGTATAACCCCACTTTGGAAACTGAGTAGCTATAAGAGCAACAATAAAACCAATTATGCAGCCTAAAGCCATTCCCACTAATGCTCCTGATACTGTAACCGAAGTATCATATATCGCTTTAGAAAAATTACTCTGCAGCGTTTTTACTATCTGTGAAGGTATTGGTAGTTGAAAAGGCTTAAAACCCAAGGCACTATGGATAAAACCTAATTCCCAAATAGCTATTATTAAAATTCCAAAGCCTAATGGCCATAGAACATTTTTAATTTTTTCTCCCATATATTGATCCCCTTTCTTTAAGAAGTATTCCAAAACTAATAATTTCTAATACAATTATCTCTTTACGCGTTTTATGTAATTTGTTTTCTCCAAGGCATACAAATTTTTTCAGCTAAGATAACAATGAAATAACTAATAATACCCATAAGAGCACTTGTCACCACTGAAGCCCAAAATACATCTTTTGTTCCTGAATATAAAGAATAAAGAAGCTTTACTCCAATTCCTCCGCTTGAGCCAAGCATATCTATTAAAATAGAAGCTGTAATTGACATTGGTGCTGCTATTTTTAAGCCTGCAAATAAATATGGAAGAGAATATGGAATCATAAGTTTGTAATAAATGCTCTTTTTCTTTGCTGCGTAAGAATATAGTAATTCTTTCTTTTCGCTATCAACACTGTTTAATCCACTTAACATATTTATGGATACTGGAAAAAACGTGATGTAGGCTGCAATTATTATTCTTGATGCATCCATATCTTTTACAAGAGTGAAGATAATAGGCGCCAGCCCTAAAACAGGTACCATTTGCGATACAATAAGGTATGGCAAAGATATTTTTTCAACAACCCTTGATAAACTCATAATTATTGCTAACACAACCCCTATGGCTGTTCCAAGAGCAAAACCCATGACTGCTCTTGAAAAAGTCAATCCAGCTGCTCCCACAAGTTCTGTAAAATTTTGAGTAATTGATATTACAACCTCATGAGGATATGGCAATTTTGATGCTGCCATAGGATCTTTAGCTATTTTGTCTAGAAAGAAAGCAATTAATTCCCAAACTAGAATAATTCCAATAGTCCAGACTAAATTAACCTTATATTTTTCTTTCTTATCTATCATGGCTACACCCCCTCAAAGCTATTTCGAATCTTTGTTATATAATCATAAAATTGTGTTGTTTGTTTTGATTCCATGTTTCTTGGTCTTGGTATATCAATATCAATTACTGCTGAAACACGTCCTGGATGTGGTGAAAGCACTACCACTTTATCTGATAAAAATACTGCTTCTGAAATATTGTGAGTTACAAATATTACAGTCTTTTTTGTTTTTGTCCATATATTAAGTAAGTCCTCATGAAGCTTCTCACGTGTAAATTCATCTAAGGCTGAAAATGGTTCATCCATTAAAAGTATTTCTGGATTAATTGCAAGTGCTCTGGCAATCCCAACTCTTTGCTGCATTCCTCCACTAAGTTCATAAGGATAATGTTTTCCAAAATTCGTGAGTCCAACTAAATCGAGCATTTCTGTAACTCTTTCTGTACGCTTAGGCTTAGGCATTCCTAAAAGTTCCATAGGCATACATACATTTCTTCTAACTGTTCTCCAATCATATAAAACTGGGTTTTGAAATACTATTCCATATTTTTTTTGTAATCTTATATCTCTCGGAGTTTGTCCTCTTACCGTTACTTTTCCACTTGAAGGCTGAAGCAGATCAGCTATTATTCTAAGTAAAGTTGTTTTACCACAACCTGAGGGTCCAAGAAGTGAAATAAATTCGCCTTCCTTAACTTCTAAATTTACATTTTTAAGTGCTGTTACTGGCTCACCTCCATTTTTATCTTGGTAAACCATACTTAAATTTTCTATTTTTATTTCTATATTTTCTTCCATTGAATTTGGAAGTTCAGTTTTATTTATCGCTGTATTCATCAATTTAAACCTCCTTTTCTCAAGTTAACAATTTGCAGTTAACAATTAACAATTTTGAATTAAAGCTGCTAGCTTTCTTTCAATTAAAAAACGGCGCAAAACTTTTTAGGTTTTGCGCCGTTGCAATTGTTCTATATTTTTTAATAATCTAAGAAAATTTTATTATTAGTTTTTATTTAATTTCTACCATAGCTGACTATATATTTTTAATAAATCCTCTTTTGTAACCTCTTTTATTGTATTAGATGGACTTCCACTGTCAATGGCATCTTGGGCCATTTTATTTACTACTGCATCAAAATCTTCTTTATTAATTCCATATTCCTTTAAAGTAGGAATTTCGCATATATCACATAGTTCTTTAAGTTTTTCTAAAAAAGCTTCTGCTGCTTCTTTATCACTTTTTGTTTCGTCTGCTGCACCTATTGCTCTTCCTATATTTCCAAAACGTTTATAGGTTCCATCTAAAACATAAGTTAAACATTCCTTTATAAGCATAGCGTTTGAAATTCCATGAGCTACATGAAAATTAGCTCCTATAGGTCTACTCATTCCATGAACTATTGTTACAGAAGAATTATTTATACATATTCCTGCCTCATAAGCTGCTATAGCCATTTCTTCTCTTGCCTTTTTATCTTGACCATTTAAATAAGCTAGAGGTAAATACTCAAAAATTCTTTTAATAGCAGCTAAAGCAAAAGTATCTGTTAATGGGCCTGCTTTTTTAGAAGTATATGCTTCTACTGCATGTGTAAGTGCATCCATTCCAGTTGCTGCTGTTACGCCTTTTGGTGCTGTGAGTGAAAACTTAGGATCAATAACTGCCAAATCTGGTAGCAATGCTTCTCCCTTTAGAAGCATTTTGATATTCTTCTTTGAATCTGTGATTACCGTAAATTTTGTAGCTTCCGATCCTGTGCCTGCTGTAGTTGGAATTAGCACCATTTTGGGAAAATCTCCTTCTATTGATTTTCCCATATAATCACATATCTCGCCTTCTAATTTTGTCATTGCTGCAATTGCTTTACCACTATCTAGAGGGCTTCCTCCACCTATGGCTATTAAGAAATCACACTTTGCTGCCTTATACGCTTTTACACCACTTTCAATCATAACTTCTGTTGGTTCACCTGTAATGTCATTAAACACTTCAAAATCAATTTCCCATTTAGTTAAGCAGTCTGTAAGGATTTTAACTGTCCCCGCTTTAGTCACATTTTTTCCTGAAACTATAAATGCTTTTTTTCCAAAAGTCTTTATCACATTTTCACTGGCCTCTAATGCGTTATCTCCAAGAATTGTACGTCCTGGTAAACTAAATTCATATGCCATCTAATTCACCTCATCTAAATATATTCTTTATCTACGATGCTTAACACCTCATCGAATTTTGCAAGTTCTTCTTCTAATTGTTCTTTAGTAATTATTAACGGAGGAGAAATTAATATCATATTCTCATGAGAGTAAGTCATAAATTCTCTTTCTTTTAAAAGACCAATTATTTTTCCCATTATTCCTTCCGGATCTTTGCCATATGGTACTAATGGTTCCTTAGTTGTTTTATCTTTTACAAGTTCAACTGCTGAAAATAATCCTATATATCTTACATCTCCAACACTTGGATGAGAGGCTTTCATAGCTTCTAATTTTTCACCAAGCACTTTACCTACTGTATTAACATTTTCTAATATATTTGCTTCTTCATAATAATTTACTGTAGCAACTCCTGCTGCACAAGCTAGAGGATGTCCACTATATGTTAAACCACAAGATAATAGATTATCGTCGAAATATTCTGCAATTTCTTTAGTTACAACAACACCACCAAGCTGAACATATCCGCAGGTAACACCTTTTGCAAAAGTAACTATATCTGGTTTTACATCAAAATTTTCAAAAGCAAACATCTTACCAGTTCTGCCCCAACCTGTCATAACTTCATCGCAGATCATAAGTATATTAAATTCATCACATAATGCTCTGATTCCTGGAAGATATCCTTTTGGTGGAATAATTACACCATTTGATCCTGTAATAGTTTCAAGCACTATAGCTGCCACACTATTTGGCCCTTCATAAATAATTTGTTCTCTAAGTTTTGCTAAATAATATTTTGTAGCTGCTTCTTCAGATTCAAATTCAATTGGTTCTCTATAAATATATGGATCAAAGAATTTTATAAATCCTGGAATTCCTGGTTCTAATGCATATCTTCTAGGTTCTCCTGTTAGGTTTCCTGATCCAAAAGAAGATCCATGATAGCTGCGGTAACGGCTGAAAACTTTTGTCTTTCCAGTGAACATTCTTGCAATTTTTATAGCATTTTCATTTGATTCTGCACCAGCATTTGTGAAAAATACCTTTCCCATGTTGTCAGGCATTAGTTCAACTACTTTTTTTGCAAGCTTTGCTCTAGATTCAGCTCCATAAGATGGGCCTATAAAGCAAAATTTATCAACCTGTTCTTTAATTGCATCTCCTATGGCTTTATTTCCGAAGCCTAGATTCATATTTACAAGTTGTGATGACATATCTGAATAACGATTCCCATCATAATCCCAGAAGTAAATTCCCTCAGCTTTTTCTATTGGAATTGGATTTATATTTCTTTGCTTACTCCAAGATTGCAAATTATATTTTTTTAATGTACTTTTAATTTCTTCACTATTCATTTTAAACACTCCCCTTACTTTACTTATGCAAATAAAAAACGGAACTTATTCAAGTGAACAAGCTCCGTTGCTGTTTTCCTATATAAATTCGTTTTTTCTTTAACTTGTACTTATTATATAATGGCTTATACTCCGTTTCAATAAATAAGTGACTAATCTTATTTGTGCAGTTGCACACTTAACTCAATTGAGAGTTATAAATTATGAACTCATAGTAAAAAAAGGCTGGGCTGCTCTTCAATTTATAGTTTACAATGAACAATTTAGGATAAAATTTCTTAAGGCACTATCAAATAAATAACAAGTCCACTTTCAAGGCATTTGGGACTCGTTATTTATTTTCATGTGCCTAATTGTCATTGTAAATTGAAACACGCCTCACCTTTTTTGTTTTTATACCTTATCATATCTTTAAAGCTAATATATCTTCAACATCTAAGCCTGCCTGCACTATTCCTTTTGAGTCTTTTCTTGAAACAGCTACATACTTAAAATATCTATTATCTAGGTCTCTTTTCTGAAAGTTTTGTGTAACTATAGAATTCCTATCTTCAAGGACTTTTCTAAATACATGTGATTGAGATGTTTCGTCCTCTGTAAATCTAAAGCCCATGGCTGGAGCATTATTAGTCATAATTGTTACCCCATCGTCGTTGGTTATATAAACTTCTGATATTCCATTTTCTTCACAATATTTATTTATATTATTTTTATTTAAATCTCCTTTCACTAATTTCTCAGAAATCATCCTGCATTTGCTAACAAGTTTATCTGCTATTATATTTTCAAACTCTTGAGTAAACTTAAGCATGTTTTCTATGGAGTTTAGCATATTATTGCAGCTTTCAGCATTATCATTTTCTAACTTATTTTGATACTTAATATCTTCATTTATTAAATCGAGTTCGGCCATAAATTCTTCGAAGAAGTTTGAAACATCCTCTGAAGTTGTTTTAATCTCTCTATTAAAGTCCAATCCCTCTTTAATTTTTCCAGACACCGTATGTATAGACGTTGTTATTTCCATAATTTCACTATTAATATCATTAAAATAATTTTTAATTGAATTTGTTGACTCATGAGCTTCTGTCCTCTTTTGAGATAATATGCTCATAGCATCAACCACCTCATTTGTCCTTGTATTTATTTCAGATATGTTGCTTTTAATATTTTTTGCATATTCAGAACTTTCATCAGCCAATTTGCCAATTTCAGACGCTACAACCGCAAAGCCCTTTCCTGCCTCTCCAGCTCTTGCTGCCTCAATAGCCGCATTTAATGACAGCAGATTAATATTAGAAGAAAGCTTATTTATTAATTGAGCCATATCATCAACCCTATTGGTTATACTTGATAAACTCCCCATATGATTTGTTAAATTTTCTATATGTACATTCATATCCTCAAGTATATTAACCGCAATCTCAACTGTATTGCTTCCTGATTTTATATTATTTTCTGTATTATTTGCAGTTTCACGCGCATTATTAGATAAATTATATATTTTTTCTTGAGAATTGTAAGTTTCTATTGATAGTTTATTTAATTCCTCCAAATGCCTGAGGGTTGATTTAGATTTCTCATCAAATTCAGCAAACTTGCTCTTTATTTCTTCAGACGTTCTTATAGATTCCATGCAGGATTTATTTACCTGCTTTACCTGCTCTGAGATTTCTGTTGATGATTTTAAAGTGCTATATACCCAAAACAACAGCTTCTTAGTTATTTTTATAAAATTATTATTAATTTCTTTTTCATTTGTTAGATCAAATGAAAAATTTCCTGAAACTATTTTCTGAACTGCCATATCATATTCACTTTTAAGTTTTTTACTCCTCCAATTTTTTATTATAAGTAATCCCATTAATACCAGTATTATAATTAACTCTGCTAAATTTAAACTATTAATATTCATCTTTATCACTTCCCTATTCTTTAAATTTTAATTCTCTGGTAACTCATATACTCTTAACTTTAAAAGTTTTTTTCTACAATTCAATTAAATTCTCACCCTTTCATCTTTAATTCCACTTTTTTAAAGCTTTTTAATTTAAAAAGGAGCTTATTCTATGAATAAGCTCCTTTGCTACCTTTTTCCATTTGTAATAATATAAATTATACACATATTTTTTATATTTTTAAGCAGGCAAATGACCATATTAATCTGTGCACATGCACACTTAGCACATGAAAATAAATAATGAGTCCAAAATATCCTTGCAATCGGACTTGTATTTATTTGATAGTGCCTTAACTTAATTATGAGTTAAAAGTGATGAGTTACAAGCTATTGTAAATCTATAGCAGATCTTTAATATAAAATCCTAAATAGAACCTTAGTTTTTCTTCTAAATCTAACGGGTTATATCCCGTAATCTTTTCAACTTTTTTCAATTGATTGTTAACTGTATTTCTATGAATATACTGCTTTTCGGCTACAAGACTCTGGCTCCCATTGTTTTCTAAGTACATATACATAAAATCAACTAAATCAGTATTATTTTCTTTATCATATTTTTCTAATTTCCCTAAGGTATCTTCATAATATTCTTTTAGCACTTCTTTATCCTTAGAATTTAAAAGCAGCTTATAAATATCAAGTTTTTTATAATAAATAACCTTCTTGTCTTTCTTTTTTGCCATCTTCATAGCTGTTAATGCCTTATTAAAATTCTCATCCTGCACTTTAATATCATTTAAATTTTCACTAATGCCTAAATGTATTTCCCACAAACCATCATCCCAATTCTTTAAGAAAGTGTTTACAAAATTATCAATATCATAATCACTATAATCTACAAGAACTAAAATGCAACAATCATTATAGGAAAATGAAATATATAATTGATGAATACTTCTAGCAATTCTTTCTGAATACATCTTTATTTTTTTCATGTTATAATCTTCATCGCTATTCTGACTGTTCTCAAAAGATATTGCAATAAAACAGAAACGGCTGTCTCTTAAATACCCATATCTCTCCATCTGTAGAATTAATGTATCTAAATCACCTATTTTAAAAATTATGTTCTTAATTGTAGTTGCAATACTCGCTTCTGTCTCATCGCTTTTCATAATCCGATAACATATATCTCTTGTTACATCTACCATCCGCGTTTCCCATGGAATAGTATAAAGCGGCAAATTGACAGCATCACAATATTCTATTACTTTTTGTGGTATTGATTTTGTATATGGTCCAATATTTACAACAAAAGCACTCGTACCAACACTATATAGCTTTTTTGCATATTCTAATAACCATTCATCATTAGTGTTTAGAATACCAGAAGTAAATACAACTTCCTTTCCATGAAGAAACTCACTAATCTCATCGTTTTCAATAATATGAACCCATTCCACAAGATTATTGAGCCCCTTTTGACCAGCTAACAATTTCATCTGATATAAAACAGCTCCATTTCCAAACAGTTTTCCTACAGTAACTGACATTTTTCTTCACCACCAATGGATAAAATCCGAAATTTTTTATGCTTATTATATCATAAATAAATTTTTTTAATAACTAAGATTTTTATTTTACAATTTGAATATATAAAAAGGATATTTTGATAATCACCAAAATATCCTTTTTGTTTTAATATTTACTTTACGAAAAAATTAATATACATGCTGCAATTAAGAAAATACAATTGTTTATATGATCTATAGCAAATTGCAGTTTAAATCCTTACAGAGTCCATTAAAATGTATGGATTTAATTAGAATCTCCATATAATATCAGCAATTATAATTCTTCAGATAATTTACTTAACAATTTTGCAGTAGATTCTAAATTTTCAATTGAACCTGTTATTTTTTCTATGGCTGCTAATTGTTTATCTGATATATTATTAACATTAATCACTTTGTTATTTATTGTTTTTACAGCACTTGATATGTCTCTTATTACTGTTTCAATCTTTCCTATAGACTGATTGGATTCACTTGATAATTTTCTAATTTCCTTTGCGACAACATTGAAGCCTTTTCCTTGCTCTCCTGCTCTTGCAGCTTCAATTGCAGCATTTAATCCCAACAGATTTGTTTGGGAAGCAATTCCTTTTATAAATCCAACTATTTGATCCGTATGATTGGCCATTTCATTAGCATTATTTGTTTCATTAACTATTTCTGAATTCATGCCTGCTAATTCTTGAAAGCCTGCAGAAATATCACATATTCCTCCCGATATTTCTGATATTGATCCAATTAATGTTTCTGTAATATTAGTTACTGAATTTTTCTTAGATAAACTTCTACCAATGGCAATTGAACCTACAACCTTATCTTCTTCCTTTACTGGAATCATATATGATTTAAAGGCTACACCTAAGAAATCTTCAGGAATTACTTCAATTAAAGTTTTCCCAGCATTCATAGCCTTTACAACAAAATCTCCAGCAGGATCTCCTTCTTTAATACCAAACTGTATTTCTTTGCTTCCTTTGTAATATAATACCTTCTCCCTGTCTGTTAACATTATTTCAATATCATTATCAAAGAAAGTCTCAATATATGGAATTGCATCATAAATACTATATAATGCACTACTTCCAAAATCATTTTTTAACATTTAAAATACCACCTTGTATGTATATAATACTATTTAATATGTTATTTTGAAATTATCCATTTATATATTAAATAGTCGTTACAATTATAGTACATGCATAAGGAAAGTTAAAGCTAAAGTTAAAATTTATTTAAAATGCCTAATGTCATTATATTTTAAACTATCTAAAAATTATCATTATAATTCTATTTCTTCTCCAGCTCTTACAATTAACCTATTTGAAGGCTGGAACTTTTCAGCTACCTCTATATCAAATAATTCACCAGGTTTTGTATGAATCGGTATAGCATGCTTTGCCTTTATAATTTCTGCACACTTTTCTGCTTCTTTTACATCCATATTGTAAAAACCATCGCATGGTAATAGCGCATAATCTATATTTTCATTACACAAATTTGTTTTCATATATTCTGTTGTTGAAGTATCCCCTGCTGCATAAATTTTCACACCATCAGTTTTAATTAAATAACCTACACATTCATTTATATCATGATTTTTGTTATAAGCTGGAACTGCTTCTATTTCTATATTTTCGATAGTTACATTCTTATATTCTCCATTTATAAGCATAGATTCTGCCCTTAGAATTTTGCAATCTTCTTTTTGAGTAATTAATTCCACATTTGCATGATCCCCATGTTCATGTGTAACCAATATAATATCTGCAGGAAGTTCATATCCTTCTCCTGCATATGGATCTACATAAATAACGGTCTCATTGTCTGTTACAATTCTAAAACTTCCATGTCCTTGATAAAATAATTTTGCCATTTTAAACCACCATCCATTTATAATTATATAGAGTACTATTTCTGTAATTTTGATAAAGTTCGAGACTGGCTGCAAGTAACTCAAGATTAAATTGTATAGATAAAACCTTATTACTTTTCTACTGTAAAGTCAATAACTATCTTCATCTGATGATAAGTCTATCTTACTCATTTGATGATAAAACAGTTTTATAAAAGTAATTAGACAGTATATTGACTATATTGGAATAATATGCTATCGTAATTTTAGACAGTATATTGTCCAACTAAGGAGGAGATATTTTATGGATAACTATAAAGCGCTTTTTTTAATACAACAAATATATGCAACTCTGTTTTCTCTTACTAATAAAATTCAAATTAAAGGTGATGAATATTGTGAGCCTTTAACTAGTAGACAGCTTATGGCAATGGTTGCTATTATTCATTTGCCTGAAAATGAAACAACTCTAAATAATATTGCTAAAAAACTAGGTACAACAAAGCAGAGTGTAAAACAATTAATTACTAATTTAGAGAGCAAAGGATATGTCATTACTGTACCAAGCCAATATGATAAACGTGCAGTTAATGTAAAAATTACTAAAGCTGGAACAGATGCCATGATGATAGGTGCCGAAAAATCGATGGAGTTCTTTGGTATGCTTTCTAAAGGCTTTTCCATTGAGGAAATGGAAATCTTATGGACGTTATTAAAGAAATTATATAGATTTGATGGCGAAGAACAAGATGGTTTTGAAGAAGAAGCTGAATTTGATATGGGTAAGGATGCACAAGAAATACAAAAGAGAGCATTAAACGAATTTGAAAGAACAAGAAATGAAAGAAAATAAAAAATTTAATAAATAAGGATGGTATAGTATTATGAAAAATGATATATCGAATAACTTTCAAGATCTTGATGATTTCTTATCTGAATACATGAAGAAATGGAAAATTCCTGGAATGGCAGTAGGTATTATTAAAAATGATGAATTAATATACTGCACTGGATTAGGTCTTCGCGATGTCAAAAAAAATTTGAATGTCACAAAAGATACTTTATTTGCTATAGGTTCTGCAAGTAAATCTTTTACCTCACTATCAATAGGTATATTAGTAGATGAAGGTAAGCTTGATCTTGATACCCCTATAAAAAAATACATGCCTAGTTTTGAGATGCAAAATAAATATGCTGAGGAACATCTTACATTAAGGGACATGCTTTGTCATCGTTCTGGATTACCTAGACATGATATTTTATGGTATACCAACCCTTCTTTAAGCAGAAAAGAGCTGGTAGATAGAATTAAATACTTGGAATTTAGTAAAGATTTCAGAGAAACATGGCAATATAATAATTTGATGTATGCCATAGCTGGCTACCTTGTTGAAATGGTTACAGGAATGACATGGGAAGAATTTGTGAAATCAAGAATTCTTGAACCGCTTCGTATGAGTAGCACAAATTTCTCAGTGGATGTTTCAAAAAAGTCTTCTGATTACAGTAAGCCCTATGCACAAAAAGGTGAAGAAATTAATGAGATAGACTTTAGAAAACTAGATGCTGTTGCTCCTGCTGGTTCTATGAATTCAAATTTGACTGATATGGTAAAATGGCTTAGCCTTCATTTGAATAAAGGTAAAGTAAACGGAAAACAAATTATATCTGAAAAAACTATAAGTGAGTTACATTCACCTCAACTCCCTTGTGAGCTAATCCCTTTAAAGTTTGATGAATTACAATTTTCATCTTATGGCTTAGGCTGGTTTGTTGAAGCATATAGAGGAAGAAAACACGTTAACCATGGTGGAAATATAGATGGATTTTGCTCCTATACAAGTTTTCTTCCAGATGAGAATATTGGCGTAGTTATTCTTACTAATTTAAATAATCCCGTGTGTGCAATGCCTATAGCATACCATATATATGACAAGCTTTTAGGATATGACCATAGTGATTTTAGTGAAAAACTACAAGCTGAAGCTGAAAAGATGTTAAAAGCAATGAAATCTGCTACTAAACCTACAAAAAGCTCTAAAAAAGAAAACTTATCTCCGTCCCACTCCCTTGAAGAATATAAAGGTATATATGAAAATCCAGGATATGGTTCTTTAAAAATCGAAGTGAAAGATAATAGCTTAAAATTAATTTATAATAATATGGAATCTACACTTAATCATAAATGCTATGACATTTTTACCATGATAGTGATGGAATATTCCTTGATTGATGTGACATTTAATTATGATAGCACAGGATATATTAAAAGTGTTTCAATACCTTTCGAGCAGACTGTAAAGGAAATTTTGTTTATGAAATGTCAATAAGGATAGTATAAATATTGTATGCAGCATTTATAAATACTGATTCTTTTCTAAAAAATTTATCTATGTTAAATCTCTTATTGATTACACTATATCAATACAGTTTAGTTTCAAACAAAGTACAAGAGTATTATAAATATAGATTAACTAATTAGTATTGGTATTGAATTTCAATTTACAAATACAATACCAATACTAAAAATTATATATGCATAATTTTTAATAGTTTTATTCAGCCAGATAAATTGAAATATAATAAAGCTATTTATATCTCGGATATTATGAAATTAAATTTAATTATTAATTAATTTAATGATTCTTTTACTTCTGACGGGGGAATTCCATACTTTTTCTTAAAACTCTTAGAAAAATGTGCTACATTTTCAAAACCCGTAGCAAAACAAACATCAGTTACGGATAATCCCGAATTCATTAATAATTCTTTTGCTTTCTCTAACCGACGATTGCGAATCCATTGGAATGTTGGTTCATTATAAATAGCTTGGAACTCCCTCTTAAAGGTTGATAAGCTTCTTCCTGATAAATATGCAAGATCATTTAATGATACAGGATTCATAAGATTTTCCTCTATCACTTTAACAATGCTCGAAGGTTCTTTGCGCTTAAGCTGTAAAAATTGATATAAAAGTTTCTCGTCTGCATCTACAATATTAAATAATAGCTCAAAAAGCTTAAGCTTTACTAGCTCATCTCTAACTTCTTTAGACTCTTTAAAATAAGGTTTAAGCGAAGCTATATAGCTTTGTAGTCGTTCAGTGGCAGAGTGCACTGTAACTGGAATAGGTACTGAAGGATAGGAATATTTGATATTAGACATGTTTAAAAATTCATTTAACAATTCATCTTTTAGAAAAAACATCATATAATCCAATGCATACTCAGAATCGGATTCTCCGAATTTCTCATATTCTATGACAATTGCTTTCTGCAGTAATACCATTTCATTTTTCCTAACTTTATATTCCTTCTTTCCAAATCTAACTATGTATGTTCCTTCTAGAACAAATAAAAGGACATGATCTTGCAGATACATAGTTCCAGTTTTTACACCTGAGTAAATACATGCACCTATAACTGATAATCCTTTAAGCTTCAACATTGTAATACTAGCTAGATCCTTTGGTGCCTTCACTACCCTTTTGAATAAAGCAGTCACTTTTTTCACCCCTTTTATTAGAATGCAAAGTAATACTTATCAAATTGTTACTAAGCTAAATGATAATACATTATTATCTTCCCAATCAAGAAATATTTGCCCTAGATTTCTTATATTATAAATACCTTTAATATAGCCGAATGCTTCTAATTGATTTTAAACTGTCACATCATCATGATTGGTACTTATAATAATATCATACCATTGCTGAATTTCTTTTTCGAAATCTTTTACCTTATTTCTAAAAATATCAATTGTATCACTTCCAAGAGGCAAATGAACTGGAGGCTTATTAGCCTTTGAAATGCTTATAATAGCTTGTGCAAGTTTTCCAGGATCTCCAGGTTGTCTTCTATTTAACTCTCCTGCTAATTCTCTCATCTTACCTACAGTTTCTGAATAATCATCAATTATAGCTACTGAATGAGCAAGAGATGTTTTATCTAGGAAATTTGTTCTAAAGAAACCGGGTTCTACTGCAGTTGCATGAATTCCAAGAGGTACAAGCTCCATTGCCATGGTTTCAGTTATACCCTCAACAGCAAATTTTGTTGATCCATATAGCCCCCAGCCTTGATAACCACTTAATCCTCCCCCTGAGGATAAATTAATTATATGACCAAAGCGTTGCTTTCTCATATATGGAAGAACAGCTCTACTTACATTTAAAAGACCAAATACATTAACCTCATAAAGTCTCTTTACTTCCTGTGAAGTTCCCTCTTCTACAGCACAAAGCAAACCATAACCTGCATTATTCACTAATACATCTATTCTACCAAATTTCTCAATTGCCTTTGCTGCTGCCTCCTTTGCTTGCTGCTCATCCGTTACATCTAATAATGTTGTATAAACATTTTCTGACGTCCCTAGTTTTTCAATTGGATCCATTCCTTTCATGCTCCTAGCAGTTGCAACCACCTTATCCCCTGCAGCCAATGCAGCTTTGGTAATCTCAAATCCAAAGCCTCGAGAAGCACCTGTAATAAACCATACTTTTTGTCTTGTCATTTTACATCTTTCCTTTCACATCAGTTTTTATAACTAATGTGATTATAATAACAGAGATATCTTATTAAAGCTTTTCTCTGAGGTTCATTTTATTTGTCAATTAAGTTCATATTAATAATTCAATAACCATTCAACCTGCTCTGCTCATCCATAATTGCTTTTTTCATAATTTCTACAAGCATCATATTATGGATAGTTACAATATTTTTTATAACTTCACAAAATAACTGCTATCAAAGCTAACTAAATTGATTTAGTAATTTAGCTTTGATATAGTATTATAAAAAAACTAGGAGGATACAAATGTTTGAAAAAGATAGCTACGAAGAAGATGTAAAGTTATTTTTGTAATTTATTTAACTCTTTTAAACATTGGATGATTTTTATTGAACTCAACCAAATCCCATAAGTTCCCGTATAAATCTTTAAATACTGCTACTGTTCCATAATCCTGTTCTTTAGGCTCTCTAACAAATTCTATTCCTATTTTTTTCATTTCATTATAATCACGCCAAAAATCATCAGTTCCTAAGAAAAGAAAAACTCTTCCTCCTGCTTGATTTCCTATAAAAGGCTCTTGCTCTGGCTTAGATGCTCTTGCCAGTAATATTGTTGTTCCATTTGAACTTGGTGGCGATACTACTACCCATCTTTTCTCTTGCTCAGGTTGATATGTATCTTCTACTAATGTAAAATGAAGTTTCTTTGTATAGAATTCAATTGCCTCATCATAATCTTTTACTACTAAAGCAATATGAACAACTGATTGAACCATTATTTCACCTCCTTATTCCATTAGAATTTACACGCTGATTAGCTTACAATTAACTTTAAAGAAATTTTAGTTTCCTTGTTTAGGAAACTACTCTATAAGAATTCCTGCACCTGTATGTATGTATGGAGTGTCTCGCTCTAATTTTAGCTTTCCATTAGATTCAATAATAAAATTCTCCCAAACCACATTATCAATGCCATTACCATAGATAGCTGATGAATTTAACATTTTAAACGTATTATCCTAATATTTAATAAGTATATAGTGTAGTGCTCGAGCAGACTTTTCCGAACTACACAAAATAATTGCATATTTATTAACACCTGAAAATATCACATTATCTATCTATTACTACGATAATGTGATATTTAAATACGTTATTAAATTTCAAACAATACATAAATCTTTTTAATCAAAAATAATTCTATTTTCTTTTCTTGGCTGCGGTTTACCATTTTTAGATATGTAACCAAGAGGAATTATACTATGACATTGATAAGTACTATCTAATCCCCATTTTTCCTTACTTTTCTTACCTAATTCAGTTTCAAATGTTTTTTCTCCTCTTGAAATACAAACAGAACCAATATTTATTTCTGCTGCTTCAAGCATAATATTTTGACTTGCAACAAAACAGTCCTGAATTGCATAAGGATAATTATCTGGTGCAAATAAATAAATTACTACAGGAGCTTTATAAAAAGCACTTTTAATACTATCATCATCAGCAATACTTCCACTTGATTTATCGCTTCTCCTTGCAGCTCCGAAAAGTTCTCTATTTATCTTTCCCAATTCATCATTTAATCTCTTATCTTGAACTACAACAAATTTTACCGCTTGTAGATTTCCTGCACACGGCGCCCATAAACCAGCCTCTAAAATTTTCTCTAACTCTTCTTCTTTTATCTGTTCTTCTTTAAAAAATCTTATAGATCTTCTTTCTTTTATAACTTCTAAGACTGTCTTCATATAATATCAGCTCCTTCATAAAACTATTATATAACGACTTTTTTTATATGAACAGTACGAACAAAAAAGTTCCTATACTTGCTCTTTATACAAATGTCCCCATTGCTTTATTGTTTCAATAACTGGTTTTAAACTTCCACCTAAAGTAGATAGCTTATACTCCACATGTAAAGGCTTTTTATTAAAATCAATGCGGTCAATAATCCCCTCTTCAATCATTGATTATAAATCGTATTACTTTTATCTAATCCATTCTCTACAAGAATCGCATACAACGTACCATCTGCTTTCATCTCATTAATTTTTTCATTTAAAGCATTTAATAATGTGATATCGCTTTTTTTAACTGCTATTCCTACAAGTCCATGTATTTCAGGAATATAATCCCTTAATATCTTTAAATAAAAACTATTATTTTTTAAAGAATATTTTACCAAAGCAGAATCAGATACACCTGCATCAATTTCCCCATTATTTATAGCATTCAATAAATTAGGACTATATTCGAAAAACAGCACATTTTTTACTAAGTTGTTTTTCTTCCAATCTTGTATTAAATCCGCAAATTTCGTACCTCTTATAGTTCCAACCACTGCATTTTTCAAATCATCCTTAAAATTAATTTTTGAAACTTTTGGAACAATAACAACTTCTGATTCCTTATATAGTGGCTGAGTAAATGATACTATCTCTTCACGCTCAGGAGTTATATATATTCCATCTGCTGCCAGATCTATACTATCATCAGTATTTAGTTGGTTTAATAGATCTGCAAATTTTATTTTCTTTTCTTCAATTTTATTAATTCCAAGTCGCTTTGCAATTTCAGCTATGATATCAGCATCAATTCCACTTAGCTTATTTGTTTCAGTATTTATATAAGCAAAAGGCGGGGCATCTGCTGAAATAAAAGTTAGTGTCCCTTTTTCTTTTATTGTTTGTAATCTATCCCTTGCTGGTGCAATATTGGTTGTTGCGATTTTACTACTATTCGTATCACATCCAATTATTGCAATAATACCTATAATAACAATTAAAGTGAATATTTTTTTCATAAGTAAAAATCTCCTTAAAACTCTAATTATTTTTTATAATTATTGTTTGAAATTTAAATATGACTTATTCGTGCTTTGAAAATTTTAAATGCAAACACCTTTTTACCTTTCTATTTATTTTGTATTTTCTCTTCACTTCTTTATTTATTTTGGTTAAAATTTTACTACGTATTTTTTACATATTATAATTTAGATTTAAATTTGTCATTATTTTGACACACTAGCCAATTATAATAAAGTTACAAAGTTGATAATAATTTTTTTCATAAATATTTA